>DASSKX010000515.1:0-2850 GCA_035689925.1 Acidobacteriaceae bacterium | reverse complement strand
GGCTCGCTCGCGTGCTTCACCGCATAGTACGCGGCATCGGTGTCGAAGAAGTAGTCGTACGTCTGCCACAGAATCGACGGCCACGCCGGATGGCTCATCCAGATCAGCAGCCCCATCCGGTTTTTACTCTGGCCTTCGTACATGCCGCGGTACGCGTTGTAATCGACGAACTGCGCGAGCTGCACCCATTCATCGATGTTCTTCGCCCCGCCGAACTCTGAGTCAATCTCATTGGGGGGCAGATGCAACTCCGGATACATGCTGCGAATGAAGTAGTCATGCAGCGGCCACTCGTAGCCCTGCGGCCACAGCGCGGATTCCGGCATTGTCCGCTCCAGCGTGCTCAGCTCCGGCACGTTCGGCGAGCCCATCTCGCTGTGTAGCTTCCCCGGAGCATGCTCGAAATACCAGCGCAGCGGCTCCACCTGATATGGCCCGTGCCCGCTCACCGGTCCATCCGCCGAACTGGAGATGTAGTGCGAACCGGGGCGCAGCGTCCGCACCAGAGCGCGCAAACCCTGATCCAGTTGCTGCGGCGGAAAACCCTCATTGCGCCCGCAGAAGAGCCCCAGCGACGGATGATTCCGGATGCGCAGCATGGAATCCCACGCGTTCGCCAGAAACATGCTGTTGTCGTCCGGATCCGGGCCGTCCCATGGATTCGCCAGCCAGAAATCCTGCCATATGACGATGCCGTAGCGATCTGCAGCATCGTAGAAGGCCTCGTCGTCCGTCTGCCCAACCCAGTTGCGGACCATGTTGAAGTGCAGATCGCGGTGGTAGCGCATCGTCACGTCGTATTCGCGCGCCCGATACCGCAGCAAATTTTCCGAAAAGCCCCAGTTGCCGCCGCGCGCGATGAATCTCCGTCCGTTGATCCAGATCTTCAGCGCATCGCCATCTTCCGAATACGTAAACTGGCGCACGCCGGCTTCAAACGAGTTCTTGTCGGAAATCTGATCGCCGACCGCGAAGTCGATTGTCACTGGATACAGATTGGGTTCACCATACCCCACCGGCCACCACAGCTTCGGATTTCTGAGATGAAGCGCCGGATTCGTCGATGGGTTGAGCCGAACCACCTTGATCTGCTGCGGTGCGAGGTCGACCTTCTGCTCTGCCTTCACATCACCAAACTTCAAATGCAATGTGCCCGAGATTGGCTGGCGTTCCAGATTGCGCACCGTCGCTTCCACCGAAACATCCGCCTGCGAAGTATCGGGCAAGGGAAGTGTCGTCGTAACCAGAGGGAATTCCACCGTCACCGGCCCGCTGGTCGTCAGCGTCACGCTGTTCCAGAGGCCATCATCCCGGCCGCGAATCGTGTCCATCCAGTCCCAGCCGATCGCAGCATGAAACGTAGGATTGTCCCGCCCGAGCGCGCCGCCGTTCACGGTCCGCCCCGCCTTGTCCTTCGTGCCTCCGGGATTCGCGTTGGCGATGATCCGAATCGCCAGCGCATTTGTCGCGCCCGGATGGATCAGCTTGGTCACATCGGACCGCCCGCGCATAAACGCGCCGTCGATCCGGCCGACGGGTTCGCCGTTCAGGTAAACCTCGGCCTTCCAGTTCACGCCATCCAGGTTGAGCCAGAAGTGTCCGTTCGGCGGCAGCGATGCGGGTGCGACAAACTCATCGCGATACCAGAAGTCCGAACAGAAGTACGAATCGGAAATGTCGTACTGGTAGTCTCCGAAGTCCGGATCGGGAATCGCTCCGTCATTCAGATAACTCGTCAGCACCGTGCCCGGCACCGTCGCAATCACCCAGTCCTTGTCGGGAAAGCCGGGCTGCGATAACTTCTCGCCGCTCGCCTGCACAAGCGACGCGCGCTGCAGCCGCCATCCTCCGCGCGAAAGGTTCAGCGTGCCATCGGCGTCCGGAGCCAGAGCCGCCTGTGCCTGCGGAACCGGCCCGCCTCGCCCATACACTTCCATCTCGCTCAGAACGTACCGCTGCTCCGGCTTCTGCGGCTGCGTCATCAGCACGCGCACGTAGCGTCCCTGCGCCGCCTGCGCCAGATGCAGATCATCCTCCAGTGCCGCATGGGCGGGCAAAGGCTGCAGCGTCTGCCAGCTGTGCGCATCGTCCGACACCTGGATCGATCCAGCCGCGGGCCGCTGCAGCCAGGCGAGTTTCACGCGGTCGAAGCTGCATGCCGCACCCAGATCGACGTAGACCCACTCTTCGCCGCTGCCCGCGCTCATCCAGGCGCTCGCGAAGTTGTATGGACCGGCGACATGAACCTCATGCTCCTTGTCATAAAGGACCAGCTCCGCCACGCCCCACTTCGTGATACCGGCTGCCGACAGATGCACACGATAGCTGCGGTAGCGCACCGGCGCGGTGAACGGAATCGCCTGCACAAAGCTTGGACCGGAGAAATCCATGCTCGGCCAGTCCCTTCCTGTCGAGCGCCCCACCTCTTTCCATCTGGTGTGATCGTCCGATCCCTGGACCACAAACGTCCACCCACTCGCGGGCAGCGGTCCGTACAGCTTGCGCAACCAAAGATCGAGCCGGTCCAGTTCGGGCGCCTCGCGTGCGCCTTCGATGTCGAACTCGATCCACGGCTGGTCTCCGGTCACGTCGATTGCAGAGGTGACGTTGCCGTCCAGAAATATGTCCCGCTGCCCTTTGTCCAGCACGCCGCCGCTGCTGGTGGAGGTAACGATCCACTGCGGCAGCGTACGTTCCGTGATCCCATCCGTGACCAGTTGCGCAGTCAGGTTGTAGTCATACGCGCTGGACTGGTAGGCGGCGCGATGCAGCGCGAGGTTCCGATAGCTCGACGAGTCCACCACCAGATGTGGTCCCGCGTACTCCTTCGGGTCTCCAGGATAGACGCCA
>DASSKX010000514.1:0-3438 GCA_035689925.1 Acidobacteriaceae bacterium | reverse complement strand
GCCCTCCAGGACCGCGCCTCCGAGGAATGGCACGCGGATGCCGATGCCGCGCCGCTCACTGACACAGAATTCATGCACACAATCCTCGCGCAGCATCGAGCCAACTTCGACCTATGGCACACCGAAGATCGCGCGCGGGCTCCGCAGGCCACGGACGCTGATATCGCTGACGTCAAGCGAAACATCGACCGCTATAACCAGCTGCGCAATGACCTGGCAGAACGGTGCGACACGCTGCTGCTGGCGTCCCTCGACGAACGCGGCTTGCCCAATCCGAACGCTGCGCTGCACTGCGAAAGCCCCGGGCTGATGATCGACCGCCTCTCGATCCTCGCGCTGAAGCTCTACCACACCGGCGAGGAGATCGGCCGTCCGGGTGCTCCGGCGGGACACGAAGAGCGCAATCGCGAACGCCTCGCACTCCTGACGGAACAGCGCGACGACCTTGTCGCCTGCCTCGACCGGCTCTGGGAAGAGGTCCTCGCCGGAACGCGGCGATTCAAGATCTATCGGCAGCTGAAGATGTACAACGACCCGACGCTGAATCCGGCGATCTATGGGTCGCGCTAGCCGGCGCTCCGAATCCGATCGACCCCGTTTCGTACACTCAGAGCAGTGGCTCGTCTCATCATCAATGCTGACGACTTCGGCCTGACGCCCGGCGTGAACCGCTCCGTCGCCGAACTCCACGAGGCCGGAACGCTGACTTCTGCCACGCTGATGGCGACGTCGAACTTCTTCGATGAAGCGGTCAGGCTTGCCCATGCGCATGCTTCGTTGGAAGTCGGCTGTCACGTAGTCCTCGTTGACGGAGTGCCGGCTCTTCCCCCCGCGCAGATTCCGTCTCTGATCCTGGCACGCGGACAGTTCCGGGACAAGCTGGGCCGCTTCGCCGCCGACCTGTTCATGGGCAGCGTCCGCGCGGAGGAGATCGAGGCCGAGGCGACTGCCCAGATTCGGCGGGTGCAGGATGCGGGCCTCCGTCTCTCTCATCTCGACACGCACAAGCACACCCACGTCTTCCCTCGCGTCCTGCGCCCGCTGCTGCGCGCCGCGCAGGCGTGCGGCGTCCCGGCGATTCGCAACCCCTTCGAGCCCGATTGGGCTCTGCGCGTCACGCCGAGCGCAGGTCGCCTCCGTCGCATCGCCGTCGTCGCGCTCGATTCCCAACGCAGGACATTTCTGCGCCTGGTGCGCGAGGCCGGACTGGTGACAACGTCGGGCACCATCGGCGTCCTGGCCACGGGGACCCTCGACGTTGTGACGACGCTGAAGCGCCTGCTCGCGGCCATGCCTGCTGGCGATTCGACCTGGGAACTGGTGTGCCATCCAGGATATCCGGACGAGCACCTGGATCGCGTCCGCACCCGGCTGCGAGCATCCCGCGGCCTCGAGCACACCGCTTTGCTGGAGACCATTCCCGGCTCCGCCGTCGCACTGGCCTCGTGGCGTGCGTTGGAAACCAGAAACGACGGCCCCGCGTAAGCTAATCCCACAGCCATGGACCCTTCAACCCGGCCGTCACATCTGACTCCGCTGTCGCACGGCGCGCTGAACCACTGCTTCGGCTGCGGCGAGAAAAACCGCACCGGCCTCCGGCTTCGCTTCTTCGTTGACGATGCGGGCGCGATTGTCTGCCGTACGCGGCTGGCGAGCCGTTTCGCCGGACCTCCGGGACACGCGCACGGCGGCGTGATCGCTACGCTGCTCGACGAGGCCATGAGCAAGGCGAACCGCGCGCGCGGCATCGTCGCCATGACCCGGCAAATGGAGGTCGAGTATCTCCGCCCGGTACCGCTGGCCCTCCCAATCACCCTGACGGCGCGACACACCAGCGCTTCGGGACGCCGGCACCATTGCGAAGCGCAACTCACCGACGATTCCGGCCATGTGCTCGCCAGAGCGAAGGCGGTCTTCGTCGCCGTGGATCCGACGCGGTTTCCGCCGTCGAAACCGTAAGGTGCCGCCGTTTCGATGCCGCGAGCGACCACAGGCCCTGTGGCGGAGTGCCCCGGCCAATACTGGTAAAATTAGACTTTCACGAGAGATTTTCCGCTCGCATTTGGCCAGCCCTGCTCGGAGCAGTCTTGCTCGCCACCCTGCTGAGCGCATCCGAGGAGATTCATCATGGCGAACATCCACAACGGCAACGGCAATAATCCTGGTTCCGGCACAACTCTCAGACTCAAGGTCGGCCTGGCCGAGATGCTGAAGGGCGGCGTCATCATGGACGTCACCAGCGCCGAGCAGGCGATCATCGCCGAAAAAGCCGGGGCCGTCGCCGTGATGGCGCTGGAACGGGTACCGGCGCAGATTCGTGCCGAGGGTGGCGTCGCCCGGATGGCGTCCATCAAAAAGATTCGCGAAATTGAAGAGGCGGTCTCCATCCCCGTGATGGCCAAGTGCCGCATCGGCCACTTTGCCGAAGCGCAGGTTCTGCAGGAGATCGGGGTGGACTTCATCGACGAGTCTGAGGTCCTGACACCCGCCGACGAATTGCACCACGTCGACAAGCACGCCTTCACCACGCCCTTCGTCTGCGGCGCACGCGATCTGGGCGAGGCATTGCGGCGCATCGCGGAAGGCGCGGCGATGATCCGCACCAAGGGCGAGGCGGGCACCGGCGATGTCGTCCACGCCGTGAAGCACATGCGGCAGATCGTGAAGGACATTCGCTCCCTCACCGTGCTCGGCGAAGAAGAGCTGTACGCGGCGGCGAAGGATTTCCGCGCCCCGTATGAGCTCATTCGCATGGTGGCCCGCGACGGCAAGCTGCCGGTGCCGAACTTCTCCGCGGGCGGCATTGCCACGCCGGCCGACGCTGCTCTGGTGCGCCAGCTGGGCGCCGAGGCGGTGTTCGTCGGCTCAGGCATCTTTATGAAGGACAGCTACACCTTCGCCGATCCCGAAGAGGCTGAGATCCGGGCACGCGCCATCGTGCGCGCAACCACGCACTTCGACGACCCGAAAGTCCTGGCGGAGTGCAGTGAAGAGTGCACCGGCGCGATGAAGGGTCTGGCGGTGGCCGCCATGGACCAGGCGCAGATGCTGCAAACACGCGGCTGGTAGGGACTGCCCTGCGGTAATCCAGTTGAACTGCAAGCCCAGAAAGAACGGTATCCATGAAGCTCGCAGAAGCGCTCGCCGAACGCAGCGATTGTCAGGTGCGAATCGAGGAACTGAAGAAACGAATCGCGCGCACCGCGCGGGTTCAGGAAGGGGAAAAACCCGCCGAAGACCCCGCGGCTCTGCTGAAGGAAGTCAATTCCCTGTTTGCAAGACTGCAGGAACTGATCACAGCGATCAACCGCACGAATTCGCACACCACGTTCGACAAAGCACGAACTCTCTCTGACGCCATCGCAGAAAGAGACGTGACTGGGAAGAAACGTGACTTTCTGACTGGGATCACCGAGGCCGCGAGTACGAGGCAGGATC
>DASSKX010000513.1:0-6737 GCA_035689925.1 Acidobacteriaceae bacterium | reverse complement strand
CTTCCTTCGTCTGATCCGCTTCGAGCACCGCCCGCACCAGTTCCTCACCAAGCACCGCTGTCAGTTTGGCAACCAGCCCCTCGGCGTACGACCGTTGCTGATCAACGGCCAGCCGCATGCCCAACCCGAACTCCGCATTGTCCTCGAAGAGCGAGTTGGCCCATGCCGGGCCGCGTCCATCGGCATTCTGACAGTACGGCGTCGTTGGCAGATTGCCGCCGTAGATCGACGAGCAGCCCGTCGCGTTCGCGATCATCATCCGGTCACCGAACAGCTGAGTCAGCAGCTTGATATACGGAGTTTCGCCGCAGCCCTGGCAGGCGCCCGAGAACTCAAACAGTGGCTCGAGCAACTGGATGTCCTTCACCTGACCATGCGACAGCCGCTCGCGCGCCACCGCCGGCAGTGATTCGAAAAATTCCCAGTTCGCCCGCTCCGGAATTCGCAGCGGCTGTTGCGGCTGCATATTGAGCGCCTTGTGAGTAGGATCCGTCTTGCTCTTCGCCGGGCAGACTTCCACGCACAACTGGCATCCGGTGCAGTCTTCCGGAGATACCTGCAGCGTGTACAGATCGTTTTCCATACCACGCCACTTTGGCTTTGCGGACTTGAACGTCTCCGGCGCACCCGGCAGCAGCGACGAGTCGTACACCTTCGCGCGAATCACCGCATGCGGACAAACCATGACGCACTTCCCGCACTGGATGCACAGGTCTTTATCCCATACCGGGATGAACTGAGCGATATTCCGCTTCTCCCACTTCGCCGTAGCGGTCGGGAACGTCCCGCCCGGAGGCAGAGCGCTCACCGGCAGCAGGTCCCCGTGTCCCGATGCCATCGCGCCGAGCACATCGCGAACAAAGGCCGGAGCCTGATTCGGAATGACTGGCAGGATGTCGAAGTGCGCCGACACCTTCTCCGGCGGGTTCACCTCATACAGGTGCGCCAGAGCCGCATCGACGGCAGCGAAATTCTTCTGGACGACCGCCTCCCCACGCTTCCCGTAAGTCTTCTTGATCGCTTTCTTGATCTGCTCAATCGCCTCTTCCCGCGGCAGCACGCCGCTGATGGCGAAGAAGCAGGTCTGCATCACCGTGTTAATACGGTTGCCCATGCCGTTTTCGCGCGCGACCTTGTAGCCGTCGATCACGTAAACCCGCAGATGCTTCTCCAGGATCGTCTTCTGAATCGTCCGCGGCAGATGCGGCCAAACCTCCTCCGGCCCGTAGGGGCTATTGAGCAGGAATACGGCCCCGGGCTCGGCTGCCGCCAGCACGTCCGTCTTCTCCAGGAATTCGAACTGGTGACACGCGATGAAATTCGCACGCGAGATGAGGTATGTCGAGCGGATCGACTCCGGCCCAAAGCGAAGATGCGACGTGGTCAGCGAGCCCGATTTCTTTGAGTCATAGACGAAGTACCCCTGCGCGTAATTGTCCGTCTCTGAGCCGATGATCTTGATGGAGTTCTTGTTGGCGCCCACCGTTCCGTCCGAGCCAAGCCCGTAGAACAGCGCCCGCACCGTCTTTGGATTCTCCGTCGAGAAGCTTTCGTCCCATTTGAGGCTCGAGTGCGTGACGTCATCATCAATGCCGATGGTGAAATGGTTCTTCGGATGGGCTTTCGCCAGCTCGTCGTAAATGCCCTTTACCATCGCAGGCGTGAATTCCTTCGAGGACAGCCCATAACGGCCGCCAACGATGACCGGGAACTGCGAAATCGGCAGCCGCCCGCTCGAGAGAGCCTCGGCAATCGTCGTTACCACATCCTGATAAAGCGGCTCGCCGGATGCCCCGGGCTCCTTCGTGCGGTCAAGAACGGCAATCTTGCGCACCGTCTCCGGCAGCGCGGTCAGGAAGGCTTCCGCTGCAAACGGGCGGTACAACCGCACCTTCAGCAGACCCAGCTTTTCGCCCTTCGCATTCAGCGCGTCAATCGCCTCTTCCGCCGCTCCGGCGCCCGAGCCCATCAGGATGATCACCCGATCCGCATCGGCCGCGCCGTAGTAATCGAACAGCCGGTACGCACGTCCGGTCTGCCGGGCAAAACGATCCATCACGTCCTGGACGATCACCGGACACGCCAGGTAGTACGGATTGCACGCCTCGCGCGCCTGGAAGAAGACATCCGGGTTCTGGGCTGAGCCGCGCAACACCGGCCGCTCCGGCGTCAGCGCCCGCTCGCGATGCGCCCGCACCGCCTTCTCGTCCAGCAGCGCCAGAATCGTCTCGTCCGAGATCGGCTCCACTTTGTTGATTTCGTGCGAGGTCCGGAAGCCGTCAAAAAAGTGCATGAAGGGAATGCGCGCCTCAAGCGTCGCCAGATGCGCAACGGTCGCCAGATCCGCCGCTTCCTGCACCGAATTCGACGCCAGCATGGCGTAGCCGGTCTGCCGGCAACCCATCACGTCCGAGTGGTCGCCGAAGATCGAGAGCGCATGCGTTGCGATCGATCGCGCCGTGACGTGCATGACCGACGGGGTCAGTTCGCCGGCAATCTTGTACATATTGGGGATCATCAGCAACAAGCCCTGGGAAGCCGTGAACGTCGTCGAGAATGCCCCACCCTGCAGTGCCCCATGCATCGCGCCGGCGGCGCCTCCCTCGCTCTGGAGTTCGGCCACTTTGGGCACTGCGCCCCAGATATTCCGCCGTCCCTCTTCGCTCCACTGGTCGGCGAACTCTGCCATCGGCGACGAGGGGGTAATCGGATAGATAGCAATGACTTCTGAGAAACGATAGGCCACTGAAACGGCGGCTTCGTTGCCGTCGAAAATTGCGGTCTTGCTCGGTGCGCTCATAGCTCTCCCTGGGTGCGGCTGTTTACGATCTGCCGCAAAATCCACCAGGAAAAGTCTGCTCTCCGGCTCAAACCAACCGCTGTGACAATGGACACAAGTGTGCGAGGATAAACTGTTCGGGAAAGCGCTTTACCCCAGCAGGACGCGCTCTCGATGATCAGCGATTCCGGCCTGCAATGTGATTGCTGTCACGGAGGCCTGGGTGCGTGGCGCGTAAGTTCAAATCAGGAACGGCCTTCGGCCCGCTCGAATGATGAGGACGGATGAATAGCAACTATCCCGAGCACCCCTGGATGACCATCGTTGCGCTGCTCGTCGGAGCTGTTGCCTTCGGCTTCACCCCCCTGGCATTGGCCTGGCTCTGGGCAAAGTGGATTTCACCGCGTAAACCCGGAGCGGAAAAGAACGCCACCTACGAGTGTGGACTCGAGTCCAAAGGGGATGCCTGGATTCAGTTCGGTGCGTCTTATTACCTGTACGCCATCGTCTTCCTCGTCTTCGACGTGGAAGCCGTTTTCCTGCTTCCCTTTGCCGTCGCCTTTACCGGCCTTTCGGCTGGAGCCTGTGTCGCAATGCTCGTGTTTCTGCTGCTGCTGGTGGAAGGGCTCATCTGGGCCTGCCAGAAAGGTGTATTGACGTGGGCCTGACCGGCCCCTCATAAGGTATCGAGGTTTCATGGCTGACGATCTCAAAGAACTCAAGATCGAGCTGAGTAAAAACGGCATTTTCACCACCACGATGGAGGAGCTCTATAACTGGGGCCGCAGGAACTCCGTCTGGCCGCTGACCTTCGGGCTCGCCTGTTGCGCGATCGAAATGATCGCGACCACCATGGCACGCTACGATCTCGCCCGCTTCGGCGCTGAGGTCTTCCGTCCCTCGCCCCGCCAGGCCGACCTGATCATCGTCTCCGGCACCGTTACCAAGAAAATGGCTCCCCAGGTGGTGCGGCTCTATAACCAGATGCCCGAGCCCAAATACGTTATTGCGATGGGCGCATGCGCGATCTCGGGCGGTCCCTTCCGCGATGGCTATAACGTCCTGCGCGGCATCGATCGCTACATCCCGGTGGACGTCCACATCCCGGGGTGTCCTCCGCGTCCTGAGGCGCTGATTCACGCCTTCATGACGCTCCAGAAGAAGATTGAGAACGACGCTCTGCGCGGACCGGAGCGTCCCCGCCACCTCGATCCGGACGCGCCCAGCGAGTTCCCTGTGCCCGAGTTTGGCGAGCATGGACTGGAACCGCCCAATAACCCCGAAGTTTTCAATGACGCGCCGGGCAATCCCCTCAAGGTGATTCAATGACGGTTCTGCCCACCCCCGAAGACATCAAGGCGCAGATCGAAGCCGGGGTTCCCGGCGCAGTCGTCAGGGTCATCCCCAACGGCAGCCCCTCGGCGCAGCACTCGCTCCTGCTCGATCACGAGCACGCACGCGACGCGGCCCTCTTCCTCCGCAACCATCCGGACCTTCGTCTCGACTTCTGTTCGCTCGTGACCGGCGTCGACTGGCTCGATACCGAGACCTCCGAGAAACTCAAGGTGAAGCAAGTCGTCGACGGCGTGGAGAAGGAAGTCGAAGAAACGCGCAAGACGAAGATCCCCGGCTATCTCGAAGCCATCTACCATCTCTTCTCGATGGAGAAGAAGCACGGTCCGGTAATCCTGCGCCTGCGCACCGCCAATCGCACCGATCAGACGCACCTGCCGTCGCTCACACCGGTCTGGCGCAGCGCGGAGTTTCAGGAACGCGAGGCCTTCGACTTATACGGCATCGTCTTCGACGGACATCCCGACCTGCGCCGCATCCTGATGTGGGACGGCTTCCTCGATCACCCGATGCGCAAGGACTACGTTCCTCCTGCAGACGATCCGCTCGCGGAGGTGCCCGCATGAGCGAGCGCGTCCTCGACCTCGATCCGATCGGCGCAGGCGACACAGAGATCCTCGAGGTCTCCATGGGACCACACCATCCCTCGACCCATGGGGTCTTCCGCATGGACGTACGTCTCGAGGGAGAAAAGGTCGTTCGGCTCAAGCCGGTCTTCGGATACCTCCACCGCAACCACGAGAAGATCGCCGAGCACGGAGCGTATCTGGCGGCGATTCCTTACACCGACCGCCTCGATTACCTCTGCTCGATGACCAACAACTGGGGCTACTGCCTCGCGGTCGAAAAGCTTGCCGGCATCTCGGTGCCCGAACGCGCCGAATACATTCGCGTCATTGTCGCCGAGCTGACCCGTTTTCAGAACCACGCCGGCCTGATCGGCTTTCTCCTCCAGGACATGGGGGCCAGCGGCACGCCGCTGATGTACGCATTCCGCGAGCGCGAAAAGATCCTCGACCTCTTCGAATCGCTCTCCGGTGCCCGCATGATGTGCAACTACATGCGATTCGGCGGCGTCCGCGTCGATTGCACGCCCGCCTGGCTGGATGAGGTCCGCAGCATGCTCGCCGGACTTCCGAAGTTCGTCGACGAATTCGAGGCTCTGCTCCGCGGCAATGAAATCCTGATGGCGCGCACCCAGGGCGTCGGCGTCCTGCCCCGCGACCTCGCCATCAACGCAGGCATCACGGGCCCGATGCTGCGCGCCAGCGGCGTCAACTACGACATCCGCAAAGTGGACCACTACGGCGTCTACGACCGCTTCAACTTCCGCGTGCCGCTCGGCGAACACGGCGACGTGTACGACCGCTACATGATGCGAGTGCTCGAAATGCGCGAGTCGATCAAAATCCTCGAGCAGGCGCTGCGGGACATTCCCGAAGGTCCGATCATGGACCCGAAGGTGCGCCTGCGTGGACTGCGCCCCAAAGCAGGAGAGGCGTACGGCCGCATCGAGTCTCCCAAGGGCGAGCTTGGATTTTTCCTGATCAGCGACGGCTCGACCATTCCTTACCGCTATCGCGTCCGGCCGCCGAGCATGATCAATCTCACGATTCTCGAGGACATGTGCCTCGGCCAAAATGTCGCCGACGTCGTCATTACGCTGGGCAGCGTCGACATCGTGCTGGGAGAAGTGGATCGATGAACCAGCAGGCACGAACCAGGAACTAAGGACTTATTCCCATGTTGGGTGAAGGCATCATTCAGGGACTCGTCGAGACGGCCCGCAACTTCTTCGGAAGTTACGTGGACAAGGACCGTCTCACCACGGTGCAGTATCCCGAGGAGCGACGCCCGCTCCCCGAAGCCACGCGCAATTTCCCCTTTCTCGTCTACGACGGTGCCGATCCGGATGCCGGACTGCGCTGCGTCGCCTGCCAGATCTGCGAGAAGGAGTGCCCCCCGCGCTGCATCCACATCGACAAGAGCAAAGACAAGAAGCCGGACTTTGTCGGAAAACAGCAGTTCTACCCCGCTGTCTTCAACATCGACGTATCGGTCTGCATGAGTTGCCAGATCTGTGTTGAGGTCTGCCCCTTCGACGCAATCCGGATGGACAACGCCTTCGAGCTAAGCACGACCGACCGCTTCGGCGGCCTGCTCTACACCAAACGCGAGCTGGCCAAATCGAACGAGTACTACCAGCAGATCCATCCAACTGAAGCTGCCGAATGTGACGAACGCCGCGCGAAAGAACTGGCCGATGCCAAAGCCAAAGCAGCGGCAGCCGCGGCAGCCGCCGCCGCAAAAGCAGCGCAGGCGGCGAATCCCGCTGCTGTACCGGAATCTGCAACCCAGGCATCGAAGAACGGCGCTGCCGCTCCGCCCCCATCTACAAACGGATCGACCGCGGGCGCTAAGGCGGAACCCGCAAAATCTGAAACGAAGGTGGGTCAATGACCGCGGCAGCCTCTGTCGATCAGGTGTTCGTTACGCTGAAGCATTGGCTGGTCTTCCACACTCCCGCAGGATTTCAGACCCTCGTCTCGATCCTGCTCACCATAATTCCTATCATCGTCATCTTCCCCGCCCTCTTCGCGGTCAC
>DASSKX010000512.1:0-7605 GCA_035689925.1 Acidobacteriaceae bacterium | reverse complement strand
TCGACGGGGAGCAGAAAACACAGGGTGTTAAGGCAGGTCCAGGGCCATTCTGAGAGCCGAATTCAGCTCTGCAAGTTTGCGTGGTGAAAGCGGCCCAACGAAGTGGGTCAGATCGGACTTTCTGATGCTGACCAGGTTGTCGCACATGATCCAGCTATCATGCTTCAGGCCTTCGTCCTGGCCGACCGCCACCTGCGTTGATAAACCCTGGCCGGCGCTGAACACGGGAGCGCAGACAACCGTTGAAAATCGCGAATCGACGAGCACTTGCCGGCTGGCGACAACAAATGTCCGCTGTCGTTTGGGGTCACCGCCGGGCCTGGAAACTCGATAAAGCTCGCCTCGCCTCATTGTTCTTCCGGCGCCTGGTACTCGAGGACGTCGAGCACCTCCCGGTTCAGCGAATCAGCCGCGGCATTGATACGGTCGAGATCCCTTGCGTGAATCTGCCGGCGCATCTCGTCCTGGAAATGTTCCCTGAGGACCCGCTCAATGAATGCAGAACGCGAGCCGCGATTTCCCGCAGCGCGATCAATCTTTTCGAGTACGTCGGATGAGAGTGTGATCGATGTCTTCTCTCGCATACTACCACCATACTACTTCGTCTCCAGATCCGGCAAACGGGGGGCAAACCGCGCTCCGGCAAGCAGGATGGCGCCGCTCACTGCCAGCGAAATCAGTGTCGCCCCCAGGCCAACGCGCAGTGTGCGCCGGTCGGCGATCCAGCCGATGAGGTGGGGCGAGGGGAAGTCGCCGAGCAGGTGAATCATGAGCAGGTTCATGGAAATCGCGGTAGAGCGAATCGGCGCGGAGACGGAGTTGACGATCGCGGCGTTTAGCGGGCCGGTGCCGAAAAAGATCCAGAACTCGGCGATCCAGGCGGACAGGAGCATGTAACGCGAGGGGCCGAAGAAGACCAGCGCGCCAAACGGGATGGCCAGCACGACGCTCCACGCGGAGACCAGATACAGGGCGCGGTGATTGCGCTTGATCCACATTTGCGCGACCCAGCCGCCAACGATAGTCGCGAGCAGGCCGTCGACGGCGGTGATCTCCCCGGCGGTCAGGTCGGCGTGCGCCAGGGTGAAGCCGGCGAAGTTCTCAAAGAACGTGGGCAAAAAAGTGGAGATCCCCCCAATGGCGAAGGTCCACATCGCCATTCCCAGGGTGGCGGTCCAGTAGGCGGGGTTGCGAAAGAGCCCGCGGAAGCTGGCTCGGGCCGCTGTGGCCTGCACGGTATCAGCGGCGCCACGCTGCGGCTCGCGGACGAAAGCCCAGAACGCCAGCGCGATGAGCACGCCGGGTACCGCAGCCACGTAGAAAGGATTGCGCCAGCCAAATCGCTCGCCCAGAAATCCGCCGATGAGATATCCGAGCGCGCCGCCTACCGGGATGGAGACGTAGAAGATGCTGAGAATGCGATTGCGGTCCTCCTCCGGGTAGAAATCCGCGAGCATTGCCGGAGCGAAGATGGAGAAGGTCGCCTCACCCACACCAACAATGGCGTGTCGGATCAGGAGCGTGTCGTAGCTGTGAACGGTGGCGGTCAGCAGGGTGGCGGCGCTCCAGATCAGGGCGCCGACAATGATCAGCGGCTTGCGAGGCAGGCGATCGCCGAGCCATCCGGTGAGCGGCGCGATCAGCATGTACGTGAAGAAGAACGCCGAGGTCAGCGCACCTGCCTCGGCGTAATTGATATGGAATTCCTGCTGGATGAGCGGCTGGACGCCAGGCAGCACATACCTGTCGATGAAATTGAAGAGATTCAGCGCCGTCAGCAGGAAAAGTGCAATGCCCGCGGTACGAAGGGATTTGCTGGTGCGCGTCATGGTGGGCATGCGTGAGGGCAGGATAGCAGGCGCCCGCCGAGCCTCTCACGCTTTACCCCTTCAGCTTTTCAAGGTGGCGGAAGCCGTCGGTCTGGATCAACAGCCCGGTGAACAGCGTCAGGTTGTAGAACGCATGAACGAGCACGCTGCAGGCCAGCGAGTTGGTGCGCAGGCGCACGATGCAGAGGATGATACTGACGCATCCGATGAGCAGCACCGGGCCCCACGCATGCGAGACCTGCTGCGAGTGCATCATCGCGAACGGGATGGAGGTGAGCACAATGGAGACGGGAATGCCCAGGACACGCATGGCCGATTCCGTCATGGACCCGCGCTGTTCCAGCCAGCGAAAGACATTGACGAAACCGGGCAGCAGCAACCCGCGGAACGCCAGTTCCTCGGTCAGCGGCGCCAGGGTGACGCCAAACACCATCAGCGACCAGGCACCGGCGCGCGATCGCGTCAGGTCCTCCAGGATCGGCGGCGCTTTCGGCATGGGAACGAAGTTGCCGGCGAGTGTAATGAGCAGTCCGGTTGCGACACCCGTGCCGGCGAGCAGCAGGAACCAGCGCTGCATCAGCGCGCCATTCCAGCGAATTCCCTGTGCGAAGCCGACGTCGGCCGTCGCCTTCCACCACAGGCCGAAGACGAGCGCCGTGAGCGCCCACAGGACGCCATACCAGACCGCCTGCATGGAGATGGCGATCGCGATGTTCTGCGTGACAGCTCCGATTAGCTTCGGAATCGGAATGTGCGGCCGCGCGATATGCAGGACGACGAGCGTGCCAATGGCTGAGCCGATCAGGGTAAAGAGCACCAGGGCTGCGAATACGCAGAAATGACCGAGATGCGGGATGAGCTTTGGGCGCGGGGGTGCGACGGGAATTCCCGAACCGAAGGGATACTCCGTGGGCTGCATCTCCGCGAGGTTCTCGTGCGGAGCGGGCCAGTGGATGGCCTGCGCGGTGCTCGTCAGCGGCTCTGCCGAGGCGCCGTCCGCAGCCGCGGGATCGATTGGTGGGGTCGTGGATTCCGGGTCGTCGCTCATTGCACCGTCGCTTTCTTCTGCTTCCTCCCGTTCTTCGCTCGCGTGGCTCCGTTGGCCTGCGGCACTGCGATGGGCAGGAGCGCGGGTGGCCCGCTCGTCTCATCGTAATAGCGGCGGAGAAATTGCCCCGTAAAGGACTGCGCGACGCCCGCAATTTGCTCCGGAGCACCCTCGGCTACAACGCGACCGCCACCTTCTCCGCCTTCCGGGCCGAGATCGATGATCCAGTCTGCGTTCCGAATGACGTCCAGGTTGTGTTCGATGATGATAATCGTGTTTCCCAGGTCCGTCAGCCGGTGAAGTACCTCAAGGAGCTTACGGACGTCATCGAAGTGCAAACCGGTGGTCGGCTCGTCGAGCAGATAGAGCGTGCGGCCGGTCTGGCGTTTGGAAAGCTCGCGGGCCAGCTTCATGCGCTGGGCCTCGCCGCCGCTGAGCGTGGTTGCGGACTGGCCCAGGTGGATGTATCCCAGGCCGACATCTGCGAGAGTCTCGAGTTTCTGTCGTGCCTGCGGAATGTCGCGCAGCACAGGCAGTGCGTCTTCGATGGTGAGGTCGAGAATATCGGCGATGGAGTAGCCGTTGAACTTCACTGCCAGGGTTTCCTGGTTGTAGCGGCGGCCGTTGCAGACCTCGCACTGCACGTAGACATCGGGCAGGAAGTTCATTTCGATGCGACGCTGCCCTTCTCCCTGGCAAGCTTCGCATCGTCCGCCCTGGACGTTGAATGAGAAGCGCCCTGCCTTGTAGCCGCGCTCGCGCGATTCCGGCAGCATAGCGAAGAGGTCGCGGATCGCCGTGAAGACGCCGGTGTAGGTCGCCGGATTGGAGCGCGGCGTGCGGCCGATCGGCGACTGGTCGATGCGGATTGCTTTATCAATGTTGTCGAAGCCGCGAATCCGCGTGTGCTCGCCGGGCGCTTCGCGCGAACCGTAGAGCTCGCGGGCGAGCGATCTGTAAAGGATGTCGTTGACCAGGGTGCTTTTGCCGGAACCGGAAACGCCGGTCACGACGGTCATGACGCCGACCGGGAACTTCACCGTGACGTCCTGCAGATTATGACTGCGCGCGCCTTCCACGCTGACCCATTTGCCGGAGAGCGGCCGCGGAGTGAGCCGCTGCAGCGTGGAAATCTCGCCTGCGAGGTAGCGCCCGGTCAACGAAGCGGGAGCGCGCATGATCGCATCCGGCGGCCCCTCGGCAACAACGCTGCCACCAAGACGTCCGGCGCCGGGTCCGAGGTCGAGAACGTAATCGGCATGGCGGATCGTCTCTTCATCGTGCTCGACGACAAGAACAGTGTTGCCAAGATCGCGCAAAGATTCCAGCGCCTCGATCAGACGCTGATTGTCGCGCTGATGCAGGCCAATGGACGGCTCGTCGAGCACGTAGAGCACACCACGCAGCCGCGAGCCGATCTGCGTCGCAAGGCGGATGCGCTGGCCTTCTCCGCCGGACAACGTCGCGGCATTGCGATCGAGCGAGAGATAGCCGAGGCCGACTGCATTCAGAAACTGCAGGCGCTCGACGATTTCCTTTCGCAGCCGTTCAGCGACGAGGGCTTCGCGCGCGGAAAAGGAGATTTGGCGAGCGCGATCCACGGCGCGCGCCATCGGCAGCGCGGTGAACTCCGCGATGGACATCCCGTCGATTTTGACCGCGAGCGATTCGGGACGGAGACGCTGGCCGTGACACACGGGGCACTCCGATGCGGACATGTACTGCATCATCCACTCGCGGTAGGTGTCGGAGCGCGCCTCTTCGAGCGAGTCGCGCAACCACGCAAGGATCCCGTGGAAGCCGGTGCGCGGAGCCTCCGATTGTGCGGGGCCGTGGAGGAGCAGGTCCTGCTGCTTCGGCGTGAGCTGCTCGAAGGGCTGCTTGAGATCGATTTTGTAGCGCTGGGCGGCGATGCTGATGAGCCGTTGCAGGTATTGCGACCCGGAGCCGGGGCCGAGACCGCCGTCGAGCAGCGGCTTTGACCAGTCGGCGATGATCTTCGCCGGATCGAAGTCGTAGATGCTGCCCAGGCCGTGGCACTCCGGACAGGCACCGTAGGTGCTGTTAAAGGAGAAGCTGCGCGGCTCCAGCTTTGGCACATCGAGGCCACAGTCAGGACACGCCATCGACGAGGAGTACAACTGCTCCTCGGTCTGCGCCGCGACGAGGACGAGGCCGTTCGCCATCTGCAGCGCTTTTTCGACCGAAGCGGCGAGCGCCTTCTCAATGCCAGCCTTGAGCACGGCGCGATAGACGACGGCATCGATGGTGTGATTCTTCCGCTTGTCGAGGTTCACCGGCTCGGAGAGATCGCGGATTTCGCCGTCGACGCGCGCGCGGAAGCCCTGCTGGTCGAGTTTGTCGAGCAGGTCCTTGAATTCGCCTTTGCGGCCGCGCACGACAGGTGCGTAGATGGTGACGCGTTCGCCCTGGGCAAGCGCCAGAATGCGCTCGACGATCTGCTCGGCAGACTGGCGGGAGATCTGGCGTCCGCAGTTCGGACAGTGCGGAACGCCCACCGATGCGTAGAGCAGGCGGAGGTAGTCGTAGATCTCCGTGATCGTCCCGACAGTCGAACGCGGGCTGCGGCTGGTTGTCTTTTGCTCGATGGAAATGGCCGGGCTCAGGCCTTCAATCGAGTCGACGTCGGGGCGCTCGATCTGATCGAGGAATTGCCGCGCGTAGGCCGAGAGCGTCTCGACGTAGCGGCGCTGGCCCTCGGCATAAATCGTGTCGAAAGCAAGCGATGATTTGCCGGATCCGGACAACCCGGTGACCACCGTGAGCGTGTTGCGCGGAATCTGCACATTGATGTCGCGCAGGTTGTGTTGCCTGGCGCCGCGCACCGTAATTTGAGTGATGGCCATAACGAAAGATGGGGTTACCAGAGGGCTACGAACATTCAGGGAAATAGCAAATCGTGCAACGAATTTCGTTGCAATGCGCGAAACGTCGGGTCAAAATCGCTGTCAGATTCCTTCCGGTATCTTAGTCGGCAACAGAAAACAGGGTCAACGATCTTGCCTTTTCTCGCAGCCATGACATCGTAAGGATTGGGGAGTGCGGGAGAAGTTCAGAACAATGCACGCTGCGATTGATAGTCTGATGTTAATTTGCGCGATTGCCGCTTCACTGGCCTTTGGCGTACTACTGAGCTACGGCGTTTGCCGCGCGGCATTTGCGGCTCTGCGGCAGCATGCCGGTTCGGTTGCAGCAGAGCGAGCCAAGGCCCAGGTCGCTCCTGTTTCCCACGCTTAGTTCCCTTCCACAACTCAGCTAGCGCGACACGTCCGTCACCAGCGGTTCGCGAATCTGCTATTCCGTTCGGAGCGCCTCCACGGGATCGACGGAAGCGGCGCGCCGCGCAGGCAGATAACTCGCAGCAAGGCCACATAGAGCCAGAAGCAGCACGACCAGCAGGATGGTCAGCAGGTCGTTGCCTGCTGCTCCGTACAGATAGCTGCGCATCAGACCGCGCGCAGCCCATGCGACCGCCAGGCCGACTGCGACACCGATGGCCAGCAACCGAAGCGCATGGCGCAGGACCAGCCAGAGGATGTCGGACGGCTCGGCTCCGAGCGCGATGCGAACACCCAGTTCGCGCGTGCGCTGGCTGACGGAGTACGCGAGCAATCCGTAGATGCCGGCGACTGCAATCAGCAATGCGCAAATTCCGAAGATGCCGAGGAGGCGCGCCGCGAGCGTCTGCCCCTGGAGAGAATCGTCGATGATCTGCTGCATCGGTTGGAGGCCCTCGATCGCGACCTCAGGCTCCAGCGCGTGCACATCGCGGCGGATCGCATCCTCCACGATTGCGCTCCGGAGATGCGACCGCACGGCGATGTCCATGTGAAACGCGGCGAGGATGGGATAGAAGCCGTCGGACGGACCGAGTTGTTCGAGGTTCAGATCGATCTCCGGCAGCGCCGCTTCGCCGGGCGAATTCTGGCGCGCATTATCGAGCACGCCGACAATCGTTCCCCACTGCCGAGGCTTGCCCTCTTCATCGACTTCAATCTGCTGTCCGATGGGATTCTGCCCCGGAAAGGCTTGCCGCACGAGTTCCTGATTCACGAGGATGGCGATCGGGCTGGTCGCGGTGTCCAGATCGGAGAACATGCGGCCGGCGAGCAGGCGAATGCCCATTGCCTGGAAAAAGCCATTCGTGGAGGCCCGGGTTGCGGCGTGTACCTCCTCGCCGTGACGCGCAGGCGGACGGTTGCGAATCTTGAGCGCATCATCGAAAGACCAGGCCGGCAGCAGTGGACGCACGGTGCTAAATCCGACCGCCGAAACTCCGGGCATGTGAGAGAGCTTTTCGGCAAGCGGATCATAGAAGTTCTGCACCAGGTTCTTTCGACGGGCATCTTTCTCATTGAGAGTCCACCATGCGCCGTGCGTCGGCACATGGAGCGATCCGGTAACAACGTTGTCCGGCGAAAAGCCGAGGTCGGCGTTACGGAGGCTGAGCAGCGTCCGCATCATCAACCCGGCGGCGATCAGCAACGCCAGCGTCAACGTGATTTCGCAGACTACCAATCCGTCGCGCCAGAACGCCTGACGACGGCTGATTCCAGCAGCGAGGGAGCCTTCACGCAATCCCTCCTGCGCAGGCACGGTCGAGGCATGCCACGCCGGGGCGAGTCCGAACGCCACCGCCGATAAGCAGGAGGCAGCCAGCAGAAATCCGAGCACACCTGCGTTGATATGGATATCCCCGCCGTATAG
>DASSKX010000511.1:0-4979 GCA_035689925.1 Acidobacteriaceae bacterium | reverse complement strand
TTCTGGAGCACTCGATTGAAATCGGCGGCTGCGGCTCCGGCGACGAAGGCCGATCCGCGCCAGTGGTGGAGGAGCGCGCCGGGGAGGTGGCCCTCGTTTGGAGGGGTGAGCCGGTCGATGAGGACCTGCCCCTGACGGAGCCGCTGGCGAGCTGAGACATCCAGGAGAGGTTCCGCCGCGCGATGCTGCTGGATCGCGGCAACGTACTGGTCGAATGCGGCAGCGGCGGCCGGGCTGGGCTGGTCAGCCCTTATCGAAAGCGGGGCGGCCAGGGAAGCGGTCAGTGCAAGGAGCAGAGCTGTCTTTGACGGCTTCATGACGCCACCATGCATCGTCCTGCACGGGCAATGCAATGGAACGCGGCTCAGAGGAACGCAGAATGAACCTCACGGCGCAGGTGGCTGAAGATGCTGTACTTCGGCGCAATCCTCACATGGGTTCCGCGGATGGAGGAGGCCGATGATCGGCTACACTCGTTTCTTCCGATGTCGGATCTGGAGCGAGCACGGCGTTACCGGTTTGGGATTTTCGAGGCGGATGCGCGGACAGGCGAACTGCGCCGCCAGGGGATCCGGGTGAAGCTGCATGCGCAGCCATTTCAGATCCTGCTGCTCCTGCTGGAGCGCCCGGGCGAATTGCTGACGCGGGAGGAGATTGCGCGCGCGCTTTGGCCGGAGGGGACCTTCACCGATTACGAACACGGGGTCAATTCGGCCATGAATCGACTGCGGGAGGCATTACGGGATAACGCCAGCAGTCCGCGGTTTATCGAAACACTGGCCCGGCGGGGATACCGCTTCATTGCTCCGGTGGAGCGGATTGAGGCACAGGAGGTGGCGAGCAGCAACGGCGAAGCGCGAGCTGTGTCGCCGCAAGAGGCTCAGGCGGCGCGAGAGGATGCACCGGAGCTGTGGGGAGGCGGTTTGCTCGCTTCTCCGGAGGAACTGCCGCGCGTGTCACAACCGGTGGCGCAATGGCTGTTCCTGGCATTGCAGGCGATGTACCTGGCGTTCTACGTGAGCGCGCTCGCGAATCTGGGGGAGATTGAAGGCCTGTTCGCGGCGCTGCCGAGGCCAGAGACGGCCCTCATCGTGCTGATCGTGACGGCGGCGGTGCTGATCCCGGTCCGCGCGTTTGTGATCACAGGAGTGGTTCTGCGGGCTCCCTCGGTGCGGGAAAAACTCCTGAGGCTCTGGCTGTTTTTGCTGCCCCTGGATGAACTGTGGGCGCTGTCGCCGTTTCTGCTGCTGCACCATATCAACGTAGGCGTCGCGTTGTCGTGTACAGCGTTGCTGGCGTGGTCGCCTTTTGTGCAGCGCTCGCTGGTGCTGATGGGAGCGGGTGCAAGGCAGGAAGGCGCGGGCACAACACAATAAGGTTACTTCCCTTTGCCGCGGTGATCGCGAGGGGGAGCGCTCACCGGCGGGAGATCGTAAATCTCAATCGCGCCCTGACGGAGAACGGCGAATCGCCTGCCATCCGGCGAGAGGGCGATATTTTGGCCGGCCGTGAGGACGGGCGTGGCATCGCGGACAAACGCGAGCTTGCCCGATTCGGTGTCGTACACGCCAACCATCTGGCGCGAAATATCTTCGGGATCGAGCGCGTCGATGGCGTTGATGGGATTTTTGACCTCAATGGATTCGTAGGCGAAACGGCTTCCGTTTTGGGCGAAGTCAAACCAGCCCCAGATATACCGGCTGCCCCATCGCTGCTGCCAAAGCTCCTGACCATCATTGGTGACGGCAACCACGGGGCGGTCGTCGGCAACCTGGTAGCACCCCATGATGAGCGCTACGCTGGCGCTGACCGGCTGCGCGGTAGGCCGACAGTTCGACTTGATCTCCGCGATGATGTGGGGAGTTCCCTGGAACGGCACGACGCGCGCTACCCAGGTGCCAAGCTGCTTGCCTTCGAGCACTTCAACGATCCCATCGCCGAGCACCGGAACGTGCACGGGACCTTTGGCGTCGGTAATGATCACGGCCCGGTTCGACCCGGGTGTGACAAGTTCGACCTTGACCGGCTTGGGCGCTCCAGGGCCATCGGAACCATTGAGGGAAGGTCCGGGACGCTGCGGTTCATCGACCTCGACGACCATGCGGGAGCGGTCGGGAGCAACGAGGACGCTGCGAATCGGGTCGGAAAACGTAAGGTACGGCGTCAGCTTGAGCGAGTCATCGGTAAGGAACAGCTGATCGCGGACGCGGATCAGGAATTTGTCTTCGTTCCACGGCCACATGTACTGGGCGCGGTCGTGCATGCGCCACTGCGCCTGGCGTATGACGTGGCCGGTATGCGCGTCGAGGACTACGGCTCGAATCTGCTGGTCATCATCGTTGTTGTCGTCGGAGGGCAGCCGACGCAGCAAGCCTCCGACGCGAAACGTGAACAGGAGATGATCATTATTGAAAAAGCCGAGCGACGCGGAGGACATCCGGTAGGTGAGGTAGAAGACACTGGGAGCGGTAAATCCGAGTGGGTCCACCGGGATGCGCAGAGCGGGGGCGAGGTCATCGGGGTCCTGCGGCTTCTTTTGAGCAAAGGACGCGGGCATCAGGATCCATGCTGAAACCAGCAGCGCGAGCATCCTGTAAGCCCTGGATCGTGTCATGAATCTCCCGGTTCCATTCTCTGCGACGATCGCTCGCACGAGCAAATCCTCAGTACGTCCTTCAGATTTGACGTTGCAACCTAATGTGCGTATAAAACTTTGGTCGAAGGTGGAATCGGAATTGGCAGGTGATTCATTCGCCACTCCGAGCAAAAGACCCTATGGCTCGCATGCAGGAAGTTCGCGAAACGTCGACGCCTCGCCGGACGCCCCGGCCCGGAGCGGGCAGCTCGCGCTCCGGAAGCGAAGCGGCGCAGCACCGCATTCTTCAGGATTACCAAAATGCCCTGCAGCACATGCAGGAGGGCAAGTATGAGAAGGCCCGCGTGCTGCTGGAAAAGATTGTGCCCGACGCGCCGCCCGAGATTCTGGAGCGGGCTCGCGTGTATCTCGCGGTTTGCGAACGGAACAGCCGCCCTACCGAACTGAAGTTCAACACGCCGGAAGAACGGTACGACTACGCCGTATCCCTGCTGAACGCGGGCTCGTTTGAGGAGGCTCGCGATCATTTTGAGGGCATCCTGGCGGATTCGCCGCGGGCCGATTTTGCCCACTACGGTATGGCTCTGCTGAGCAGCATGACGGGGCAGGCGGAAGAGGCACTGGAGCACCTGGGGCGGGCGATCGAGATCAATCCAGCCAACCGTATTCAGGCACGCAGCGACCCGGATTTCATTGATATGGCTGATGATCCGCGGTTCACGGAGTTGCTGTATCCGGAAATCGGCTGAGCCTCTGCCCTGCCGCGCGGTTTAAACTCACAGATGAAAGCACAAATGCATCTGTGAGAACACCAACAAGCAAAAACGTTCCGCCGCCGGGAGTGCGCGTCGTCGCCCTCGGAGGAGGAACTGGCCTTTCAACCCTGCTGCGCGGCCTGAAGCAGCGCGTTCCGCATGGGGCTGGATTGCTCGCTGTGCCAGCCAAAACCCCGCTGATTGCGGATCTTTCCGCGGTTGTGACGGTCACCGACGATGGGGGATCGAGCGGACGGCTGCGGCGTGATTTCAATATGCTGCCTCCGGGCGACCTGCGGAACTGCATGGTTGCGCTCTCCGAGGATGAGGGGCTGATCTCGCAGCTGTTCCGGCACCGATTCAGCAAGGGCGAGGATCTGAACGGGCATAATTTCGGGAATTTGTTTATCGCCGCGCTGACGGAGATGACGGGAGACTTTGGCCAGGCGATCAAGCTGGCGGCGGAGATCCTGGCGAGCCGCGGACACATCTATCCGGCAACGCAATCCGATGTCACGCTGGCCGCGCGCATGGAAGACGGATCGATCGTGCGGGGGGAAACGAAGATCACCGGCAGCCGGCAGCGGATTGTGGAACTGACGCTGGAGCCGCCGGATCCGCCGCCTCCGCCGGAGACGCTGGAAGCGATTGCTGCCGCGGATATCATCACCATCGGTCCGGGATCGCTCTACACGAGCATCATCACGAACCTGCTGGTCCGAGGGATTCCGGAAGCATTGGGCGGTGCACAAGCGACACGGGTGTTCATCTGCAATTTGATGACGCAGGCCAACGAAAGCCTGCACCTGACAGCCTCGCAGCATATCGAGAAGATCTACGAGCATGCCGGACGGCCGATCTTCGACTACGCCGTGGTGAATACGGCTCCGGTTTCGGAGGCGCTGCGCGAGCGCTACGCCGCCGAAGGCGCCGAGACGACCGTCGCGGACGTGAAGAGGATTGAGGCGATGGGCATCCAGGTGGTGACTGGGAATTTCGCGGACGAGGGCGACGTGCTGCGCCATGCCGCGGATCGTGTGGCGGACGCCGTGCTCGGGCTGCCGATGCGAGCCGGTGGAGCGCTGGCCGCCCGCTAAGCGCGTTCGCGTATCTCGACGAGTTGTTCGCCGCTGAGGGTCTTCTTCAGCTGACCGCATGCCGCGTAGATGTCGCGTCCGCGGGGACGGCGAACGAAGGCCGGGACTCCCTGCTCCCGCAGCCGCTGCTGGAAGGCGGCTACGTCTTCCGGGCGAGGCATCGTGAAGGGCACGTCCGGGCCTGGATTCCAGGCAATCAGGTTGACCTTCGCGGGGAAATTGGCGCGGCGGATCAGCTTCACGACCTCATCGGCGTGCTGCGGCTGATCGTTCACGCCGCCGAGAAGCACATATTCGAAGGTGACGCGCTCGCGCGCGCGCAGCGGCACTTTCCTGACAGCGTCGATGAGCTGTTCGATATCCCACTTGCGCGTGATGGGCATGACGGCTTCGCGGACGGTGTCGTTGGACGCGTTGAGGGAGATGGCGAGGCGCGGGCGGATCGGCTCCTGAGCAAACCGAAGAATTCCGGGGACGATGCCGGAGGTAGAGACGGTCATTCGCGACTCGGGAATTCCCATTTCGCTGACG
>DASSKX010000510.1:0-2751 GCA_035689925.1 Acidobacteriaceae bacterium | reverse complement strand
ACGTTCTTGCGGGTGTCCAGCTACGTCGTGATAGACCGGGGCGCCGCGCCCGTGCTCAAAGTCATGGCGGAGATGCAGCGCGCCGCGCCGCGCGAACGCGAGGAGTTCATCCGCAATCCTCGTCCGCGTATTACCAGTGCGATGGAGAATGCGCTGCGTGCGGCGGGCCGGCTGGACGGGTTGAGTCCGGCCGGCGAGGAGGAGGCGATCGAGGCCGCCGCCGGTCCGGTCCTGATCGAGACACGCGAGTATTCCGAGCGCGTCACCGGCATCCGCGTCTACGAGAAGCCGATGCTGGACCTGCTCGAGTCCAGCAGCACGACATGGCTGCCCGAGTATTTCGCCCCAGCGGTGCGCGACGCCGTCGACAGGATGGACTCTGCGGCGCTGGAGCAGCTGGAGCGCGAGATCGGGGAGGCGGTCGCGGCCGGGCGCGATGCCGTGCAGATCGCCGGAGAGCCCGTGCCTGCCTCGTCCGAGACGCTGAGCGCCATCGGCCTTCAGCGCGAGGCCCGCGCGCGCGATGAGGCGGCCGCGGGCCACGAGCAAGAAGCGCGTGAAGAAAGCAATTCCGATGCGGGCCAGGCTCCCATAATCATCGACACGAAGGACAATTTCGAGGAGGTGCACTGGCGCCCGGAGCGCGGACCACGCACCCCTCGCATCACGCGCGAGCGCACCGGCGTCGCAACTGCGCTCAAGCAGCACCAGGTCGAGAGCCTCGACTGGCAGATCGACGCCTGGTGCGCTGGCCTACCTGGCGTGCTCAACGCAGACGAACAGGGCCTAGGCAAGACGCTGCAGACGCTTGCCTTCCTGCGAGGGCTGAAAGCCCATATGGCCAACCCCGACGCCGACGCACGGGGGCCGGTGCTGGTCGTTGCCCCGACCTCGCTGCTTGAGACATGGGAGGGCGAGGCGGCACGCCACCTCGACGAGCCTGGGCTGGGGCACCTGATCCGCCTCTACGGCTCGGGACTCGGCGGACACCGGCGGGCGGGCAAGCGTGGGATCGATACAGAAAGCGGCGAGGACAAGCTGGATTTCGACCTGCTGCGCGAGGCAATCGCTGAAGGCCGCGCACATCGTTTCTGGATGCTGACGACCTACACCACACTGACGAACTACCAGCATTCCCTCGCCCGCATTCCCTTCTCCGTCGTAGTATTCGACGAAATACAGGCTCTGAAAAATCCGGCCTCGCTGCGCGCCTGCGCCGGTCGGGCGATCCGGGCGGATTTCCGCATCGGGCTAACAGGCACGCCGATCGAGAACAGCACGACGGACCTCTGGGCGATCATGGACCAGCTCTGCCCCGGCGCGCTCGGCAGTCTTCGCGACTTCCGGAAGCTCTACGGAGCGCCGGACCAGAAGAACATGGCGGAGTTGCACGCGCGGGTCTTCCTACCCCACGGTAATCTCCCGCCTTTGGCTCTGCGGCGCACAAAAAGCGCGGTCGCGCGCGAATTGCCCGAAAAGATCCGCTGTCTACACCCACGCGCAATGCCTCCGACGCAGGCATCGGCCTATGAGCAGGCCCGCGTGAAGCTGGCCGAGGGAAGTCGCGGATCTGCGCTGAAGATGCTGCACCACATCCGGACCGTTTCGGTCCATCCGGCGCTGGCCTCAGGACAGGACGACGCCGACGACATCTCTTCCTCGGGACGGCTCTCTGCCGTATTTGACATCCTGCGCAAGGTTCACGCGAAACGGGAGAGGGCTCTGGTGTTCATCGAGCACCGGCAGATGCAATACCGATTCATCGAGCTTGCGCGCCAGGAGTTTGGCCTCGCCCGGATCGACCTGATCAACGGCAACACGCCCATAGCTGAACGCCAGAAGATTGTGGATCGGTTCCAACGGCACCTCGTTGAGGATGGCGGCTTCGACGTGCTGGTGCTCGGCCCCAAGGCGGCAGGAACCGGCCTCACGCTGACGGCCGCAACGCACGTGATCCACCTTTCGCGCTGGTGGAACCCTGCCGTCGAGGAGCAATGTAATGACCGAGTTCACCGCATAGGGCAGGATAAGACCGTGACCGTGCATGTGCCGATGGCGGTGCACCCTGGCTACCGCGAGCACTCCTTCGACTGCCTCCTGCACAGCCTCATGATGCGAAAGCGGAAGCTGGCAAGTTCTGCGCTTTGGCCGATGGGCGACACTGCTGAAGACGCGGCCGTTCTTCAGCGCATGGTGTGTGAGCCCTGCTCGGAGACGTCGGACAATCCCGTATCCGCGGCCATGGCTGGAACGTTTGCAAGGGACCAAAAACCCTTGCCGCCATTCGAACCTGATGGTTCCTTGATCTACGCCTGAGTATACCGAGCGCATAAGGGCCGATGGAGCGCTAGCAATCTCTGATGATGACGAAGGATTTGTATAATATCTCTGCGAAGTGATTGACTCACATGAACAAGCTAATCTACGACATCGATCTACGCGGAACAAATAGATAAAATTTTTGGCGCACTATGTACAACACTCGGCGATATTGCCGACGAAGGCCAGCATTTCAGCTCCGGAGTTTACTATCTATATTCGTTCAGCTCGCGCCCGGTGGGTCGTCGCCAGACCGGCGTGACCATCGCCTGCAGCTGTGCGAGCGCCTCCTCGAAGTTCCCGACCCGCAGATCCTCCGTCCCTGCGCCGAGCAGGAAATTTCCGTCACGTTTGAGTCCCGGATGGAACATCGATCCATCCGCGCCGATCGGCACAAACACGAACTGCTCAAGGCGTCCGGGCTCGAAGTCG
>DASSKX010000509.1:0-6994 GCA_035689925.1 Acidobacteriaceae bacterium | reverse complement strand
ACCTAGTAAAAACCCGCCAAAGAGAAGGTTGGGTTGCGGTTTCGTGTCGGGGGCATCATGCACCTCCAGTCAGCCACGCCCGATGTTCGACTGGCTCCCTATGTGCGCTGCTTTGCGCAAAGGGAGACGGTGCCGGGTTCCGCGACCAGCTGTCAGGCGATCATCGGCTCACTCGAACAAATCCTCTCGTTTGATTTGGGCGATCGAACGCTGATGCGATATCCGACGGGCAAGGCGGCGTTTCACGCCCGGACGTATCTCATGGGATCGCAAAGGAGCTACGCGGGACAGGTGTGCCTCAGCGGGCATGTTCTGGCCTTCGGAATCTTCTTCCGGCCGTTCGCAACCTGGCAGCTGTTTGGGATTCCACCTGCTGAACTGGCGGATGCCGACGGCGATGCCAGCGGCGTGCTGGGCTCTTGGCTCGCGGAGCTTTGGCAGAAGGTGGGGTCCGCTGCGACATTTTCGGAGCGGATTCGGGTAGTAACCGAGGCTCTGCTGCCGTTCGTTCCGTCGGCTCGGCCGCTGACGCCGATCATGTCGACGGTGCGCCTGCTGTTCCCGTTTGACGACACGTCGAGAATCACCAGGGTCGCGCGCGCATCGGCCATGAGTGTTCGCAGCTACGAGCGCCGTTTCACCGTCGAGATTGGAATGCCTCCGAAGAAGTTCGCGCGGGTCGCCCGGTTTGCAACGGCGATCGACCTGCGGCGCAGGAGCAACGCGTCATGGCTCAACGTCGCGCATAACGTTGGGTACTTTGACCAAATGCATATGGTCAAAGATTTCCAAAGCCTGGGCGGCGACGCGCCGGGCCGGCTCGTGCTGCCTGATTCGGATTTTCAGCCCTGGTCGGCAGGGGCGGCGCTGCGAGGAGAGGACGAGCGGGGCCCCCTGCGCTCAGAGCGATTCGAGACTCACGCAGGGCTTTCCTGAGTGCGTCGCTGTCGCCCTGGGATTAGCCCGAAGCCCAGGAAGAGGGAGCCCAGCACCAGATGAAACACATGATCTCCTGTGTGCAGCAGCATCGGTCCGGCATGCCACGCCCCTGCCATGGTGGAATTGCCGATGGTCAGGCCGAGAACCGCAAGCGTCAGATAGAAGAGACCTGAACCGATGCAGAAGAGCTTCGCTGCTCTCACGGTCAGGAAACTCGCTGCGAGTGCCAGCGCTCCCCATACCATGTGCATCAGGTTGTGATAGCGGTCCGCATGGAGTCCGCTCACAATCACCAGCACACCCATCCCTACGAAAATAGCGCCGAAAAAACGGAGCACCAGCTTTGAACTTTCGGTCACATGATTTCTGCTCCGGTAATTCAGGACGGTGGCCACCACACCCGCCACATCGGTAACGAGCAGAGAGAGAATCATCCCCAGCGTGCCCAGGAAGATACCCGGAGCGAAGTGCCCTATGCTGCCGGGGTGGGTGAGACGCTGCATCTGTCTCGGAAGCCTCGCGAGCCATCCCGACGTGACAAGCAGCGCAATCATGGAACCCATCAGCGGCGTCCACCACCAGCGCCTTGCCAACGCGACAATCGCAGCCACTGCGATGAAGAAGACCGGTCCCGGAGGAAACTTTGGATAGGCGGGATCGCCGGATAACCACTGGATCCAGATCGCACATGCGCACGCCACCAGACCGGCGACGGTCAACCGGGTTGGGAACGTCATACCGGACAGATTCGTTTGCATTGGCATTACCTCTCGCTGTTTACGGCTGGCTCTGGTCAAACGCCCTCTGGGGTACAGCTTCGATGACCTTGGGCTTGCGCTGATGGCCGTGAGGATTCGGCCACATTTCGATTCCAGCATCGGCTGGGAGAGCGCGCGATAAAGGTTGGTCAAGAAAAGTAAAGTTACGTAAAGGTCCACACCGAGCTCAGGTCAGAATGACGGAAGTTGCGGCGGATGAGGATCGGCTGCCGTGCCGCGGTGAGTCACTGCCGCTTAGCGTGAATGCGAACTGGCTGAGTGGTTCTGGCCGAGGATGATGGCGGCTGCTCCGGAGAGAGTGGGCACGACGTAATCGGCTTCGGGCATGGCGGCGGCTGCATCCGGCGCGATGCGGATGCTCCGGGCTCCGGCGGCTTTGGCGCAGTGCATGTCGGTGGGTTGGTCGCCGATCATCCAGCTGTCGGCGAGCGCGTAGCCGAAGTCATCGCGGGCGCGCAGCAGAAACCAGGGCGAGGGCTTGCGACAGACGCAGAGACCGGAGTATCCGTCGACGACGCCTTTGGGATGATGCAGGCAATAGCAGACGCGCGTGAGCTGGATCCCGGCGAGGGCCAACTCGGTCGTGAGGCGCTGATGGATGGCGGCGAGTGTGTCGAGTGACGATTTGCCGAGAGCGTAGTTCGGCTGGTTCGAGACAAGGATCAACGGATATCCGGCGGCCTGAAGGCGGCGGAGCGCGGGAATGACGCCGTCGAGGAGGCGCAGGTCGGCTGGGGTGAGGGGCGATTCCATTTTTCCGGTTGCAGGATTGAGCACCAGCGCGTTCAGCACGCCGTCGCGATCGAGGAAGACGGCGGGACGGCTCACCGCTCCGATTCCCACTTCATGGCGTGCGCGCGGAGGCGAGGATGCGAGACGATCAGGTGCAGAACGACGGCCTGGAACTCCTCGGTATGCGGGGTGATCGAGTCCGGCGTGATGGGCGGAATGACGACGCAGGCGTCGGCGACGCGGGCGGTGTAGCCGCCGTCGCGCCCGACGATGCCGAGGATGCGCGTGCCGCTTTGGCGGGCGAGGTTGAGGCTGGCGATCAGATTCATGCTGATGCGGTGCTCGGCGTTGCCTCCGCCGACGGAGAAGACGAGCACGGCGTCGCGGGCGTTCATCACGCTGCCGCGTAGCCAGTTGGCATAGGCCGTGTCCCAGCCCTCGTCGTTAATACGGGCGGTGAGTTCGGAGACGTTGTCGGTTGGCGCGTAGCTTTCGAGGCCGGCGATCTTGCGGAGGTCGTTGACGGCGTGGCTCGCGTTCGCAGCGCCGCCGCCGACCCCGAGACAGAACACGCGGCCGCCCTGCTCGCGGGTTTCTGCCAGCAAAGCAACGATGCGCTCAATGGCCGACGCGTCGAGCAGGCCCGCGATACGGGAGACTTCTTTCAGGTAGGTACAGGTGTGGTTCGCGCCGGACATGGGCCTCACTTCAGAAGGAAGATTTGCGCAGCGCGCGGGGCGCCGCATTCCGCGACCAGGCGAGATGCAGTCCGCCGGCGTGTTCGGAGGGGCCGCGTGCTGCGTGGAGGGCGTCGCGCATCCAGCAGCGGAGAGGCGCGGGAATCAGGCTGAACACGCCAAAGTGCAGGCAGGAGTGCCAGCCGGGCGTGCCTTCCAGCAGGAACGTGCGCAGGATCATCAGGCGGGCTGCGGTGCCGGCGTGGGCGGCCTTCGCGCGCCAGACGCACTGCACGGCGACGAAGGAGGAGAAGGCGCGGCGCGAGAGGAAGGGGCGCATCTCGCGAATCCAGGCGAGGGAGAACTGCCAGCTCAGCGCGCGGCTGGCGCGGGCGCGGCCATCTTCGACGCGCCAGATGGCCAGCGGCTTGCGGATCATGGTGAAGGCGACACCTTCATACGCGGCAACGCGAATGACCCAGTCCCAGTCCTGGTGGATGGGCAGGCCATCGCGGAAGGGAACGGCGAGCAGCAGGTCGCGGGGCGCGAGCAGGGTGGAGGTCTGCATCAGTCCGCCGGGATCGGCAAGACCGCTGCGGCAGAAGAGATAATCGCCGACTGCCTGCATGCCGTCATAGGTTCGCTGCGGCAGAACGCGGCTGGCGCTCGGCGACTGGGCGACGACGCGGCTCGCGATGACGGGAAACCAGGCGTCTGTCTGCTGCGCTACGGCCATCTGGCGCTGGATCTTGTCGGGGAACCACTCATCATCGTCATCGAGGAACGCGATCCACTCGCCCTGGGCGGCCTGCACGCCAGCGTTGCGCGCCACCGATCCGCCGGAAGCTTGCGGGAGCGTGATCACGCGCACGCGGGCGTCGGTAATGCTGGCCAGGGACGCCGCCGTTTCGGCATCGGGGCCGTCCACGACCACGATGACTTCTATCCTGCGCCATGTCTGGCGGAGGGCGCTGCGGATCGCGCTCAGCACGAGCGCAGGCCGGTTGCGCGTGGGAATCACGGCGGAAACCAGCGGCTGCTCGGAGCTTGTGGAGGGGCGGTCCATTGCGGCTAGCCCGAGCATAGGACGAACCGCGGCGGGGGAACAGATTACAGGTGGCCCCGAGGCGTACCGAGGTAACGGAGATTCATCACAGCGAAAGGTGGATGGAGGGGCGGCAGGACCGCCCCTGTCCTAACGGTTGTTCATGTTGTCGAGGACCGAGCCGACGATGCCGCCGAGGACTCCGGCTTCAGTGGTCTGCCGGCGTTCCGCGGCCGGCATATATTCCATGAGCTGATGCGCGAGCCGGGCGATCGGCAGAGTCTGGAGCCAGACGCGGCCGGGGCCGGCGAGCTGGGCCAGGAACAGTCCGTCGCCGCCGAAGATCATGTTGCGCATGCCGCGGATCATCGTGATCTGGAACGAGACACTGGCCTGGAATGCGCCAACGTGTCCAGGGTGCACGAGCAGCATTTCCCCCGGGCGCAGATCGCGCGCGACGAGTTCGCCCGAGAGCTCGATCCAAGCCGTGCCCTGGCCGCCGATTCTCTGGAGCAGGAAGCCGCTGCCGCCGAAGATGCCGGCGCCGAGCGACTGCTGGAATCCGACGCTGATGTTGATCCCCGCCGTGGCGCAGAGAAAGCCGTGGCGGTGCACCATGAATTCGTTCCCCGGGCCGACCTCCACCGGCACGATGTGCCCGGGAACGTGGGTGGCGAAGGCCAGCTCACCCGGTCCGCCCATGGCGCGGTATTCGGTCATAAAGAGGCTTCCGCCGCCGGCCACCCGCTTGATCATGCCGAAGATGCCGCCGCCGCCTGCGAACTGGGTGTGCGTGGTCATCTGCACGTTGGGAGACATCCAGGAGAGCTCGCCGGCTTCGGAAATGATGGCGTCATTGGGCTCGAGGAGGAACTCGAGCACAGGCATGGTGGTGCCGATGATGCGGTTTTGCATAGGCGACAAGAGTACCGCAGTTTGGCTGTGGAGAGCGGAGCGGTTGACAGCCGAAAATGGGGCTCGGCGGCGCGGCGGGGCGAGCCGCGTACCGAGCCTGGTACCGGCCTTGGTACCGCGCTAGTTAACGAAAATGTAATGCTCCTGTGGAAGAAAAGATTGCGTTCTCGCCAATAGTGGCTGGTATACTCCAACCAAAGTCACACGCCAGTAACCAGAGGTAATCATCCCGCTTCTCTTGTGATGGCCCGGGCAGATGACGTTTTTGCACGAATCAGCAAGTTCCGGGATCAGCGGAGAGTCGGACTCATCTGGTGATCGGCACAGGGCTTTGCCTTCCTAAGAATCATCGATTCAGCTTCTTGCTTTGGTTGCGAATACCGGTATGCAGAAGGTTGGCATGCCAGAACAACAGAACGGGGCATTCGTACCGAAGACGGAAGTTCTATCACAGAAGTAACCTCGCCTGCTGCACCTCTGTGATCAAAGTCACTCATCGATCTCGTGCATTGGCCCGATAGTGCGGGTAGCACCCGAGTCTGAGCCGTTTCACTCGTGACGAATTACCCGCCGTGTGCGCAAAAGGTCTGCGCACGCGGACAGTCGACGTGTGTTCGGGCGCACGAGGTACAGTTATGCTTTGTTTTCATCTACTTCCCACCTTTGGCCGTCTTCGGGCGGTCAATGCCGCTCCATCCCGTACCCCTGCTGCGGAGCCTTCTTCGAAACCATCCAGCGCGGCCCGCAAGGCATCTTCCGCTATTTCGCTGGGTGCGGCCTTGTTTCTGATTCCGGCATTGGGGTTCGCGGCGCCTCCGCATAACCAGGCAGGGATTCAGGGGCTTACCTGTGCGACAGCCTCGTACACGGGAGCCGGCACGGACACCTGCACGGTAATCCTGAGCGCAACCGTGAACAGCGGCTCAGGCAGTGCGGTGAACCTGACGAGCAGCAATGCCGCCGTCCAGGTGCCGGCGTCGGTGACGGTGCCCTACGGAGCGAACAGCACCACGTTTGCCGCCAGCATCTCCGCGGTTTCGGCTGCGCAGATGGCCACTTTGCAGGCGAACGGCTGGAAGAGCAGTTCAAGTTTCAACTTGCAGCTGAACCCAGCCGCGCCGGCGGCGGCTCTGAGCGCCATTTCGTGCAGCAGCGGATCGCTGACCGGGGCGGCATCGGATGCGTGCTCCGTGAGCCTGACGGCAGCAGCGCCGAGCGGAGGATTCGCGGTAGTTTTGGCCAGCAACAACACTGCGCTAACGGTTCCGGCTTCGGTGACGATCCCGGCCGGTGCGGTGAGTGCGTCATTCGGCGCCAACGCTTCCGCCGTCAGCACGACGCAGACGGCGACGATCACGGCCAGCGCGAGCGGCGTCACGAAGGCGACCTCGATCCAGCTGAATGCGGGCAGCGCGGCCTGGTCGATTGGCAGCACCAGCGTCGCGTTTGGGAACGTGAATCTGAATACGACGTCGACGCAGTCGGTGCTGATCAGCTCGACGGGAACCGCGGCGCTGACGATCAGCTCGGGCTCGGTGGCGGGGACGGGATTCAGCATCTCCGGTCTGAGTTTCCCCACCACGCTGAATCCGGGACAGTCGGCAACACTGAACATCGGCTTCGATCCGACGACGGCGGGCACAAAGACAGGAACGGTGACGCTGGTGAGCAACGCCAGCTCCGGCGGGACCGCGACCATCGCGCTGAGCGGGACGGGGCAGAGCACGACCTATGCTGTCGACCTGACCTGGAGCGCTCCGTCGTCTTCGACGGATCCCGTAGCGGGGTACAACGTTTATCGCTCGGCGAACGGCGGAGGGTATCAGCTGCTCAATGCGTCGGTGAACGCACCCACGTCCTACAGCGACAGCACGGTGCAGAGCGGAACCAGCTATCAGTATTACGTG
>DASSKX010000508.1:0-4639 GCA_035689925.1 Acidobacteriaceae bacterium | reverse complement strand
CGAGTCTCAGGATGGCGACACGATTCACTTCAAAGACACGACTCTGAACACGCTCATCGATTCACCGCTGGTCGCCGGTGAATACTTCAAGCGGCTCGATCTCTCCACTGGACCCGATAATCCGGTGCACCTCGACGTCTTTGCCGATGAGGCGAAGGACCTCGAGGTCACGCCGGAAGAATTGCAGGCGCACAAGAATCTCGCTGTGCAGGCGCAGAAGCTCTTCGCATCGCACCACTACAACCACTACGATTTCCTCTTCTTTCTCACCGACGTGGTGGGCGGAGAGGGTCTTGAGCATCACCAATCCAGCGAAGACGGCACCGGCGCCCACTATTTCACGGAGTGGCAGGCGCAGGCGCGCGGCGTCGATCTGCTGGCGCACGAGTACACGCATTCGTGGAACGGCAAGTTCCGTCGTCCCGCTGACCTGTGGACACCCAATTTCAACGTGCCCATGCGCGACGATCTCCTCTGGGTCTATGAAGGCCTGACGGAATACTGGGGCTACGTGCTGACGGCGCGCTCGGGCCTGCGCACGCCGGAAGCCACGCGGGACCTGATGGCTAATATCGCGGCGAGCTTCGAAACCGACCCCGGACGCAAATGGCGCCCGCTGGTCGACACCACGAATCAGCCCACCATCTCGCAGCGCCGCCCTGTTCCCTGGGTGACCTTCCAGCGCCAGGAAGACTACTACATGGAAGGGCTGCTGATCTGGCTCGACGCCGACACCAAAATCCGTGAGCTAAGCAATGGCCAGAGGTCGCTGGACGATTTCGCCAAGCAGTTCTACGGCATCGACGACGGCAGCTTCGTCACGCACACCTACACCTTCGAGGACGTGGTCGCGGCTTTGAACAAGGTGCAGCCATACGACTGGACGACTTTTCTCCGAGCCCGCGTCTACGAACTCCACCCCGACGTGCCCGAAGCCGGCTTCACACAAGGTGGATACAAGCTGGTCTATAACGACAATCCTCCTGCCTGGGAGCAGCACGGAGGCGCCGCCGGCGCAGCCGTCTCGCGGTTCGGCATTAGCTTCGCCACCTCCATCGGCCTCAGCACCATGCCCGACGGCACGATCTCCAGCGTCGTCTGGGATAGTCCGGCCTACAAGGCCGGCATAACCCAGGGCATGCAGATCGTCGCCATCGATGGCAATGTCTTCAAGCCGGAGAAGCTGAAGGAGACGATCCTCAAAGAAGAGAAGGGGACCGAGCCCATCACCCTCATCCTGAAAGCGACCGACACGGTCAGGACGGTCTCGCTCGACTACCACCAGGGCTTGCGCATCCCGCACCTCGAGCGCGTCGACGGCACGCCGGATCGTCTGGACGACATTCTCAAGCCCGTTCAGTAGCCCAGAAACAACAAAAGGGAGCAGCATGCAGCCGCTCCCTTTCTTCTTGCGTTCTTCTTGCGCGTTCGGATCAGCGAACCGCGATGCGGTCCAGCAGGTCAAAAAATTCCGGAAACGAAATGGCCGCCGACTCCGCGCCGCGAATCAGCGTTTCGCCGTGCGCGCGCAGCGCCGCCACGGAAAACGCCATCGCGATGCGGTGATCGCCGCCCGAGTTAATCTCCGCCCCATGCAGGCTCTGCCCGCCGCGAACATCGAGGCCGTCTTCGAACTCCTCCACCTCAGCGCCCATGGCGCGCAAATTCGCCGCGACCAGCGCGATGCGATCCGACTCCTTCACGCGCAGTTCCTTCGCATCGCGGATGCGGATGCCGTTCTGCGTGTAGGGACCGATGGCCGCCAGCACCGGCAGTTCATCGATCAGCTGTGCCGACAGCGCGCCGGAGATCGTCGTTCCGCTCAGCCCGCCTTGCGGCGCATTCACCTGAACCGTGCCAACCAGCTCCCCGTTCTTCTCCTCGAGATTCAGAACGCCGATGTGCGCCCCCAGCGCGGTCAGCACGTCGAGCAGCGTGGCGCGCGTGGGGTTCAGGCCGAGCGCGTCAAAGATGAGATTCGATCCAGGAAAGAGCGCAGCGGCACACAGGAAAAACGCCGCCGAGGAGATGTCGCCAGGCACTTCCGCCTCAATCGCTCGCAGCGCCTGCGGCCCTTTGACCGAAACGGAATCACGCGAGCGCTCGACCGACACACCGAACGCGCGCAGCGCCAGTTCGCCGTGATCCCGCGTGCGTACAGATTCGTGAACTGTGGTCGTGCCTTGCGCCTGGATCCCGGCGAACAGCACCGCCGTCTTCACCTGCGCGCTCGGTATCGGCGTGGCATAGTCCAGACCCGCCACCGAGCCGCCGCGAATCGTCATAGGCGCGTGTCCCTCGGTCAGCTCGACATGCGCCCCCATCTGCATCAGCGGCTTACGCACTCGCTCCATCGGCCGGCGGCTCAGAGAGGCATCCCCCACCAGCGTGAACGTCCCCCTCTGCCCCGCCAGCAGTCCGGCGAGCATGCGCATGGTTGACCCGGAGTTGCCGCAGTCCAGAGCTTCCCTGGGCGCAGTGAAGTGTCCGCCCACGCCGACGATTTCGATTGCGCTGCCGTTGCGTGTCACGCGCGCGCCGAGCGCCTCCACACAACCCAGACTCGAGGCGCAGTCCGCCCCGGTGGAAAAATTCGTCAGCTTCGTGGTTCCCTCAGCCAATCCGCCCAGCAATGCGTAACGATGCGAAATGCTCTTGTCGCCGGGCAAACGAAGGCTGCCCTCGATATTGCGCGCGGGCACGATAACGCGTTCGGTCGCTGTTGCTGGCAAACGGTGTCTCCGGAAATGGTGATACCTCTATCGTAACGGAGCGGCGACGGGGGAGTGCCTTCGGTGCCCAGCGGTTTGCCTTGATTTCCACCCGAGCCGTATGCGAGTCTCGGGATCGAAGTGAATCCTCAGCTGAACGAATTGTTTGCCGAGGAGTACCGGGCCATCCGTCCGCGGGCTCCCATTCCCCCCATCGACGTCCGCTTTCGACGTTTCACGTCGCTGAACACGACGATTCGACTGCGCGAAGGAAAGATCCAGGCCAGCCTCTCCGATTTGCTGGAAGGCGCGCCGCAGTCTGTGTTGCGCGCCATCGCGCACATCCTTCTCGCCAAGCTCTACCGCAAGCCGATCGACGCGCAGCAGGCGTACTGCTACCGCCGCTTCACCATGAGCGAAGCCGTCGTGCGCCAGAGCGAGCGCATCCGCCAGGTGCGCGGCCGCAAGCGCATCCTCACCGCGCGCGGCGACCACTACGATCTGGACGAGATCTTCGATTCCCTCAACCAGCGCTTCTTCCACGGACTGCTCGGCCGTCCGCAGCTCACCTGGAGCGAGCACAAAGCCACCCGCCTCCTGGGCCACTACGATTCCGCGCACAACACCATCATGGTCAGCCGCGTCTTCGATCGCAAAGCTGCGCCGCGTTACGCGATTGAATACCTGATGTATCACGAGATGCTGCACCTCAAGCATCCGGTGAAGCACCGAAACGGGCGCCGCTGCGTCCATTCGCACGCATTCCAGGAAGACGAAAAGCTCTTCCCGCAATTCGAGGAAGCGAAAGCCTATCTCAAAACTCTGGACAGAGCGATCGACTAGCCTCGCACGGCGCTCTGGATCGTCGGCGGTGCAGCCACCGCAGCCTTGAATGCCGGGTTGGAAGCCATCAGATCCAGCAGGGCATGCGTGATCTTCTCGTCGGTAGCATCGGCTTCATGAATCTCGACCGGAAAGCGCGCCCAGAACTGGAAGGTGCCCTTCGTAAATTGCAGCCGTGACTCGATCTCAGGCGCCGCGATGTTGGTCTGCATCCAGTTTTGTACCGCCTGGTGCTGCCGCAGCACCGCTGGCCGATATTCGTGATACACCGACTCGATGATCTTCAGAATCTCGCCGCAGACCGCCTTGTAATCCGCCGCGTCCGACAGCTTCACAATCAGCTCATGCCAGGAATAGCCGGTCCCCGGCACCTGCTTGTAGAGAGGCGTCGTGGGCTGAAAGAGAACTGCGTTCGAAAACACCGCGACCCTGCCGGTGGGATTCAGTTCGTTCGATGAGCCGGCCAGCTCCATGACGTAGAACCGAACCAGCCCCACCTCGATCACCTCGCCGGTCACGGAAGCGATCGTGATGCGGTCCCCAACCTTGATGCCGTAACGGCCAATGATGAAGAAGTATGCCGCCACGGACAGCAAAATCGTCTGCAAACCGACGGCGACGCCCGCCGTGATCAGTCCCGCAAAAGTCGCCAGCGAATGGAATTGAGTGAAAAACCCAAAGACCACCACCAGCACGGACAAAAATCCAACAATGATGCGGCGGATGATCAGGAACTGCCGCCGCCGCCGCATATCCCGGATGTAACGAGTCGTGGCCCTCGTCCAGAGTTCGCCTCCGCCGAAGATGACTGCAAGAGCGAGCGCGATCACCAGGATGCGCAACATCAGCGCATTCAGAATGCGGCCGTACTCATTCGTCAGCGAGCTTTGCCACGCGCTCAGGTTGGCGCGGCTCTGATCGAGAACGATCATCTCCTGGCTCAGCGGAACCGTCGCTGCCGAAACCGATTTGAATCGCGTCGTGATGGACTTCAGGTCCGCAGGTGCGACGGGTGGCGCTTCCGCAGGCGCTCCGTTGTCCTGCGCCGGAGGCGCCGCATCGTCGGAGAGCTGTTGCCCCGTCGC
>DASSKX010000507.1:0-3557 GCA_035689925.1 Acidobacteriaceae bacterium | reverse complement strand
GGATACGTGCGCGTGCTGACGGAAGAGGACGAGTCCGGCTGGGTGTGGAAGAGGAACGTGAAGGAGGCGAAGGCGCCGACGACGGCGCTGCTGGCGCGGCGGCGAACTCCGGCGCCGCAAACCCCGGGCACTCGGGTGGGCGACAGCAGAATCTATCCGAACGCACAGATGACGCCCGGCAAGGCCGACCCGAGCGTGACGCAGAGCAATCTTGCGAAGACGATCTGCAACAAAGACTGGTCGACGGAGTCGGTTCGGCCTGCGGTGTCGGTCACGAACAAGATCAAGCAGCAGACGATGAAAGCTTATGGGTTCACCGATGCGGCGAATCATTATGAGCTGGACCATCTGCTCTCGCTGCAGAACGGCGGATGTCCGGATTGCGTCGAGAATCTGTGGCCCGAGGCGTACGGCGATCCGAGTCATCCGATGACGCAGGACGAGCGGGCGGCGTGGAACCGGGCGAATCCTGGATCGGCTGCGGTGCTGGCGGGGTCTCTGGAAAAGGACTTGGTGGAGAACCACATTCACGATGAGATTTGCCGCGATATTCCCGATGGCAAGATGAGCGCGGAGGCGAAGAAGTATCCGGCGACGGTAACGATCACGCTGGAGCGCGGGCAGGCGATTCTGGCGACGGACTGGTACGGGTGCTACCGCGCCATGATGGATGGCAACCGGCCGTGTCAATGACGTTGGTGTCGCCGGGGCAGGCGTGGAGTCCCAATGCCGGCTGATCGCGCCTGTATAGTGCGTAGCATGCACGCGCGTTTCCTGCAGAGAATCTCCTTTAGCTTTGCTGGTTTTATTTTTCTTGCTGGCGCCGCACAGGCAGCCGCGCCGGCGGTGCACAAAGCGGAGAGTGTCCCGGCGGTGCGGCCGCTGACGATGTCGGTGGGTGGCCGGATGCTGATGACTCCAGCGCCTGGCAATTTTGGGGGCGAGGATTACACGTCGCAGTGGCCGGGGAGCTATTTTCGCGCGGCGTTCACGGGGACGAAGGTCTTCTTTCGCGTGGGCAAGAGCGATGAGATTCTGCACGTCGTGGTGGATGGGCAGGCCGCGGGATCGCTGGTGAAGCCTGAGGCGGGCGTATATGAGGTCGAGGGGCTGAGCGAGGGCAGGCACGAGGTCGAGGTTCTGGTGGCGACGGAGAGCCAGGCGGCTCCGAACACCTTTGGCGGGTTTGCGATTCCGGCCGGAGAGAAGGCGCAGCAGGCGGCACCGCGGCGGCGGCAGATTGAGTTCATCGGCGACTCGCACACGGTGGGGTACGGGAACCTGTCGACGAAGCACGCGTGCACGAAGGATGAAGTCTGGGCTGACACCGATGACACGAAGGCATTCGGTGCGCTGATTGCGGCGCATTATGACGCGGATTATCAGGTGAATGCGATTTCCGGGCGTGGCGTTGTGCGCAACTATGGCGGCTTCGAGGCCGACACGCTGCCGGAGGCGTATCCCTATGTGCTGTTCGACAGGCAGCAGAGGTACAGCGACCCGGCGTGGAAGCCGCAGGTGATTGTGATTGCGCTGGGGACGAATGATTTCACCACGCCGCTGCACGCAGGCGAGCGCTGGAAGACGCGGGATGAACTGCACGCAGATTATGAGGCGACGTACGTCAGGTTTCTGGAAGGGCTGCGGGCCAGGGATGCCGGGGCGCTGATCATCGTCTGGGCGACGGACATGGCGCAGGGCGAAATTGAGACGGAGGCGCGGAAGGTGGTTGAGCAGATGCGGCAGCGCGGCGACCAGCGCATCACGTTCCTGCCCATCGATGGGCTGAGCCTCGCCGCGTGCGACTGGCATCCGTCGGCTGCGGATGAAAGAGTGATCGCGGACAAGGTGATGCGGGTGATCGACGGGGCGCGGGTCTGGAGCGGGCAGTAGCGTCCGCGCTACAGATTGACCGAAATGCCGCCCCAGCTTTCGGGGTCGACGTCGCGGATGGTTTCGGTGAAGTCCCAGCGATGGCCGTAGAAGTCCTCGGCGTTGTACTGCCGCTCGCCGTAGTTGTGCTCGACGGGCTCGGTGAGGATGATGGCGCCGGCCTTGCGCGCGCGTTCGCAATGGGCAGGGGCATCCTCGATGCGCACCTGCACGGTGCACGACTGGTTTGGCACGACGTTGCCTTCGGCGATGGTGAAGCAGCCCTCGCCGGCGCGCATCTGGATGCGGTGGTTGGCGATGCGCAGGCGCACGGTGAAGCCGAAGGCTTTGCTGAGCCACTCGGCTGCGGCGGCGGGATCGGGGTAGCGACGGACGGGGATGACGGGACAGGGCGGGACGGAGCGGTTGGAGCGCATGAGGGACCTCGCAGAAGGCGCGGGAGAAAGATTAGCAGGTTCGCAGAGCCGACCGTCGGTGGAGCGCTGGCCGGCGGACATTTAATATCGCGGCGTGGACGTTCCTGGGTGGCTGCTTGATTCCGATCCTGCCATTCGCTGGCAGGCGATGCGCGATTTGACCGATGCTTCTCCGGCGGCAATCGCTGCGGAGCGCGCGCGGGTGACGCGGGAGGGCCTGGGAGCGGCGATTCTCGCCTGTCAGGAAGCGGACGGATCGTGGCGGCGGGCCGACTGCCCGGTGTGGCTGTCGACTCTCTTCACCATGCAGCTGCTGCGCGCGATCGGCGCCGATCGGGCCGAGGCTGCTGTCGAAGCTGCGGTGGCGCGGCTTGAAAGCAGCCTGCGATGGAGCGACTACGACGGGTGCTGGAACCTGCGTCCGCCGGAGTTCGGCGGGAATTCGTTTTTCGAGGGCGAAGAGGAGCCGTGCATCAACGGGGGCGTGCTCGCTCTGGGCGGCTGGTTTGGGCGGCCGACGGAAAAGCTGGCGCAGCGGCTGCTGAGCGAACAACTCGAGGACGGCGGCTGGAATTGCGAAGCGCCGAAGAGTCAGCGCTCGTCGTTTCACAGCACGATGTGCGTGCTGGAGGGGCTGCTCGAGTACGAGCGCGCGGTTGGATCGTCGCCGGAGGTGGCGGCGGGACGACGGCGCGGCGAGGATTATCTGCTGGCGCGCGGATTGTTTCGGCGGCTCTCGACGGGCGAGGTCGTCGATCCGGAGTTTCTGGAGCTGGCGTTTCCGCCTCGTTATCGTTACGACGTGCTGCGGGCGCTGGACTACCTGCGGGCTTCGGGGGCCGAGCCGGATGCGCGGATCCGCGAGGCGGTGCGTTTGATCGAGAGCAAGCGGCAGGCCGACGGCAGATGGCTGCTCGATCGGGCGTACGGCGAACCTCTGCCGGTGGCGGTAGGCGAGTCGCTGGGAGAGCCGAGCCGATGGAATACGCTGCGGGCGCTGCGGGTGCTGCGGTGGTATGAGCGAGAGACAGGGAAGGCTCTCAGTTGAGCTGCGCATGCAGCGGCAACGATCGGGACGAGGGGCCGACGCTCAGGATGCGGCCGGCGGTGAGCGTGACCCACTTCTGATCCCTGGTCGACCAGTATTGCAACTGGCGCAAGGGCACGTGCAGCGTCGCATTGGCGAACTCGCCCGCCGAAACGTGCACGCGGCCGAACGCAACCAGCTTGCGCACCGGGAACTGCACG
>DASSKX010000506.1:0-6016 GCA_035689925.1 Acidobacteriaceae bacterium | reverse complement strand
AACTGCAGCGCCGGAAACAGCCCGAACAGCGTGCCGCTCAGCAGCGCCAGGCACACGCTGAAGATCAGCACCGGCACATTGATGTGGAAGTCCGCCTCATGCGGAAACGAATATTCCGGCAGCCGCGCCACGATAACCCCGGTCGCCTGATACGCCAGCAGAACGCCCAGCCCCGCTCCGGCCAGCGACAGCAGCAGCGACTCCGTCAGCAGTTGCCGCACGATGCGCCACCCGCTGGCGCCCACCGCCGAGCGCACCGCAAATTCGTGCTGCCGCGCCGTGCCCCGCGCCAGCAGCAGAATCGAAACGTTGCCGCACCCGATCAGCAGCAGCAGGGCGACCGCCCCGAACAGCAGAATCATCGTCCCCTTCAGGCCGCGCACGTAGCTGTCCGCCGTCCGGCGCACGCTGAGCTTGAAGTCTTTCGGGAAGTAGTTGGGCGTCTCCAGGTTGAACTGCCGGAACAGCGGCCGAAATTCGCTCTCCGCGGCCGCCGTGCTCACCCCCGGCTTCAGCTTCAGCGAGTACCAGTAGTGTGTCTTCTCATCCGTCGCCTCGCGCAGCGGCAGATAAACGTCCCCATCCATCCACGTAAACCGCGGCGGCATCACGCCCAGAATCGCGTAGCTCTTGTGCGAGAGCTGAATCGTCCTGCCGACCACGCCGGCGTCGCCGTTGTAGTACTTCTGCCAGAACTTGTAACTGAGCACCGCGACCGGCTGCGGATCCTGCCCCTGCGGCGCATCCGCCGGGCCAAAGGTGCGGCCCAGCATCGCCGCCATGCCCAGGTAATGAAAGCCATTCCCCAGAAACGCGATCGCCTTCACATCATCCGGAACATCGCCGCCCGTGACGATCAGGTCCTGGGGGTCGGCGACCAGCACCTCTTCCACCGCATGCGTCTTCGCCACCTGATTCACCTGCGGTCCGGTAAGCCCCCAGCCCCCTTCGCGTCCGGATTTCTCCGTCATCCAGACCTGGCACACGCGGTCGAATCCCGCGTAAGGCCAGGGATGCAGCACCGCGTCGTACAGAATGCTGTAAACCGCCACCGTCGCTCCGATGCCGAGCGTCAGCGACAGCACTGCGGTGAACGAAAAGCCCGCATTGCGGCGAATCTGGCGCAGCGCAAAGCGGAGGTCCTGAAGGAGGGTCTGCATGGCGATCTCCCGGGGAACGCGAGAATCAGGCCCGACCCCTCCGCCAGCATTTCACGGGCCAGCCGCTGGCGCCTCCAAAGCCATGAATCTGCGCCACCTTCCCACCGCGCCCAAGGCGCGTGCCCCGTCCATCGCCGTTCACCCCCGTCCACAAATGGACAAGCTGACAAGCGCGCTGTTCCCTCTTGTCAAGCGCCCGCTCCCCATAACCAAAGTAAGTCCGTTCAGAACACAGCACTTATCGCCCGCTAACCGCAAAATAAGTTGGCACTTTCTCCCCCTTCAACCTGATATTCTGAAGTTAGAGTAGGAAATAGACTCAAAAGGCCTCGCCCACCGGTGAGGCCTTTTCCTTTTCTGCTCGACACCTTCCGTCAGGCGAATGCCTGGCGGAAGGTGTCATCGTTTGCCGGAGGTTTCTCTCATGTCAGACCAGCCGTTGCCCGAGCCGATTTCCGTCTCCGCCGGCCGCTTCGATCCCGAGCAGGCGCAGCCTGTCCCGGCGCGCCGGCCCCGCTGCCGCGCCCTCACCGCCGATGGCCACCGCTGCAAAAACAATGTCGTCGGCGCGCTTCATCTCTGCTACTCGCACTATCGCAACCGCGTCCCCGCGCTGCCCGACCCACAGCGGGTTTCGGTGCCCCTGCTCGAAGACCGCTCCGCCATCCAGCTGATGACGACCCAGGTCCTGCACGGCATTCTGTCGCACCGCCTCGAGCCCGCCCGGGCCCGCGCCGCGCTGTACGCTCTGCACATCGCCGCTCTCACCGTCGAACGCCCGCCGCGCGCCGCCGCCGTTCCGGCCGAGGCCCCCGAACCCGCCGTCTGCCGCCTCGGCCGCGATCACCAGGGATTCATCAGCGCCGACGGCGACCTCGCCGAGCCGCCCCTGAACCCCTCCTGCGTCATCGCTGACTCCGATGAATCGGCCGCGACCCTGATGGCGACCCTCGAGTCGCCCAACCGCATCGATCCCGACCACGCCGCCCCCGATCCACCCCCGCTCGATCCCACGCACGACCCGGAAACCTGCCCCTGCCTCACCGGTTGCGATTACCGCGACTACATCGACGAACTATCCGCAAAGATCCGCAGCGATGATGCGCCACGCGGCTGCCGGAAACGGCCCCGCGCTTCCATGGCGATATAGCAGCACCGTGTGACGCACGGCCAGACCTGGCTGAGAGAATCGGGTGCCCCATGTCTCCCGTACTTGGAGACTTGGGAGTTCGCGCACAGCGCGAACCTATGTGACGAATTTGTGACGAATGGCCCAGACTTGCTGAGAGAATCGGGTGCCCCATGTCTCCTGTAGTTGGAGACATCGGAATTCGCGCGCAGCGCGAATCTATAACCGACAAACTGATAACGGCTGGTCCAGAGTTAGGAGGACAGAGCGGCAGGGTAATACCCAAAAGGTATTACCCCGCAACCCACTTAGTTTCAAATAACTCGACGCCTACCCCCCCGGGGGGTACCCCCCTCCCCCTCCAAACCCGGGAGAGAGGGGACACACGGCGGGTCAGCCGTCCTTCGGTCCGTATTCCTCGTCCAGCAGCGCATGCAGGCGGTCGAAGCTGCGCTCCCAGTGGCTGCGGTGCTCGCGGATCCACTGCTCCAGCCGGTCGAAGCCGGCGGACTCAATGCGGCAACTGCGCACGCGTCCGACTTTCTCCGTCTTCACCAGCGCGCAGGCCTCGAGGATCTGCAGATGCTGCCCGACTGCAGTGAGCGTGATGCCGAGCGCCTCGGCCAGCCGCGAGACCGACGTCGGCGCCCGGCTCAGCACGTCGAGGATGGTGCGCCGGGTGGGGTCCCCCAGCGCGTGAAACAGCCGGTCGATGCGCGCGTCTGCCATGGCTACTTGCCCAGGACCTGCTCGATTTTGCCCAGCATGCTCCGCCAGCCCTGCTCGATCATCTTCGGGAAGTCAGGGCCGGCGGCTTCGTAGAACGCGCCCTGGTTGGTGCAGATCAGATCCGTGCCGTCGGCCGACGGGACAAACTCCAGCGTGACCAGCGCGGAGAAGAGCCGCTTGTCCTGGCCCGTCAAGTCCTGGAGCGTCATGGTCTGCGCGGAGACGACGCGCTGGCCGGGCACGATGTCCTGAATGCGCGCCTGGTTGGTAATCACCTGGCCCTCGATGGGGTGCCCGGGGCGGAAGTGGTAGCGCAGGCGCTCCTCGCCCCCGACGCGGAAGTCCATCTCGTACTGCTCGACGTCGTTGGCCTCGCCCTCGGCGTACCAGCGCCGCTTCCGCGCCGGATCCGAGAAGGCCGCGAACACCTTCTCCGGCGAGTAAGGGTAGTGGTGCTCAACAACAAAGGTGGAATGAACGGTAGTCGGTTCCATGGGGATCATCCTTTCTTCTCAAAATTGGTGAAGCAATCACTTCAGTATTGAGTCTGCCGCAGGCCCGGATAATTGTCAAGTGGATACTTCACTATTTTTGAGAGCCCCTCAAGGGATCGCGACGCCTTCCTCCATCCCCCGCCAGCTGCCGCCCGGCATGGCGGCAAAAGCCGCTTTCAGGTGATCATGGGACTCTGGTAGTAACGATCCGGGGGGCCAGCTTTTGAAGTCGAGAATGAACGTCGAGCCTTCCGCGCCCTCCCGATCCCTGGCGCCCGGCGCAGAACGCATCTTCGGCGCCGGCGAAATGCCGGACCGCATCCGCGCCTGCGACTGGAGCCTCACCCCGCTGGGTCCCATCGCCTCCTGGCCGAACGCGCTCGTCATCGCCGTCAACGCCGTCCTCGCCAATCAGCACCCCATCTTCCTCTTCTGGGGTCAGGACCTCATCCAGCTCTATAACGATGCCGCCGTTCCCAACATCGGGCCGGACCTGCACCCCGCCGCCCTCGGCCAGCCCGCACGCGCCTTCTGGGCGGACGTCTGGCCCATCGTCGGTCCTCCCGCGGAGGCGGCGCTGCGCGGCCAGTCCGGCTGGAACCAGGACCAGCTTGTTCCCATCCTCCGCCATGGCCGCGTCGAAGACGCCTGGTTCACCTACAGCCACAGCCCTGTCCGCGACGAGCAGGGAACGATCTGCGGCGTCCTCGTCACTGCTCTCGAAACCACCCCTCGCGTCCTCGCCGAGCGCGCCCTCCGTTACGAGCGCGAGCGGCTTCTGGCCGTCTTTCAGCAGGCGCCCGCCTTCTTTGCCCTCCTCAAAGGCCCGCAGCATGTCTTCGACATGGTCAACCCGCAGTTCACCCGCCTCACCGAGGGCCGCAATGTGCTGGGCCGATCCATCCGCGAAGCCTTTCCCGAGGCCGTCGAACAGGGCTTCGTCGATCTCCTCGACCGCGTCTACCAGACCGGCAGCCCCTTCGTGGGCCGCGATGTCCGCTTCACCCTCCGCGACGAGGCGCACGCGCCCGACGAGCGCCGCGTCGACTTCGTCTACCAGCCCCTGCGCGAACCGGACGGCTCAGTCTCCGGCATCCTCGTCTTCGGCGTCGACCTCACCGGCCGTCGCGAGGCCGAGACCATGCTTCGCGAACAGCGGGAGCGCTTCGACTTCGCCACCGACGCCGCGCAGATCGGCTACTGGTTCTGCGATCTGCCCTTCGACAAGCTCATCTGGGACGCCCGCGTGAAGGAGCACTTCTGGCTGCCGCCGGACGCCGAAGTCAGCATCCAGACCTTTTACGACATCCTCCACCCGGAAGACCGCGAGCGTGTCCATCTCGCGATCGAAGATTCCATCCGCAACCGCACCCGCTACGAAGTCGAGTACCGCACCGTCTCCCCGGAAGGCGAGCAGAAGCTCATCCATGCCATCGGCCGCACCGCCTATGACGCCGAGGGCCGCCCCCTCCGCTTCGACGGCGTCACCCAGGACATCACCGCTCTGCGCCAGGCGCAGGATGCCCGCAGCCGCGCCGAGGAGGCGCTGATGCGCAGCGAAAAGCTGGCGCTCGTCGGACGCCTCGCCGCAACCATCTCGCACGAGATCAACAATCCGCTCGAAGCCATCACCAACCTGCTCTATCTCGTCCAGGAGAGCGCCGTCACCGAAACGGTACGCGACTACACCCGCACCGCCCAGCAGGAACTGGCGCGCGTCTCGCACATCGTCACCCACACGCTGCGCTTCAACCGCCAGACGAACACCGCCACCGTCGAGCGCCTCTCTGACATTCTCGATTCCGCCGTCGCCATCTACGAAGCGCGCCTCCGCCACTCCGAGATCCAGCTCACCCGCGATTACGCCGATGCGGCGCGCCTGCTTTGCTTCGGTGCTGAGCTGCGCCAGGTCTTCGCGAATCTCATCGCCAACTCCTTCGACGCGACCAAGCGCGGCGGGCGCCTCATTCTGCGCACCCGCGAGCAGACCAACTGGAAGACCGGCGAGCCCGGCCTCCGCGTGACCGTCGCCGACACCGGCACCGGCATGGACGCCGCGACCCTCCGCCACCTCTACGAACCCTTCTTCACGACGAAGGGTGACAACGGCACCGGCCTCGGCCTGTGGGTGAGCAGGGAAATCCTCACCAAGCATCACGCCTCGATCCGCGTGAAGAGCCGCAAAGCGCCCGCGCCCAAAGGCACCGTGTTCAGCGTCTGGCTCCCGCTGGGCCCCGGCTCACGCCAATGCGTCGAAGGAGAACTTCCGAGCGGCGACTAACTCCCGCCGCTTCGGCCGACCACTCCCTCACCCCAGCAATTCCCGCGCCTCATCCCACATCCGCTGCGCATACTCGCCGGCCGCCTCGCCGCGCGCCAGCCGCGCCCCTTGTCCGCACCACATCTGCATCCGCTCCGCGTCGCCGGCCCTGGTCGCCTCCTCTCGCATCGGTCGCGTCAATCCGCGCTGCAGCGGATACGGCGCCGCAGCCGGAGCCCCCTTC
>DASSKX010000505.1:0-6561 GCA_035689925.1 Acidobacteriaceae bacterium | reverse complement strand
GCACGAGTCCGACGGTGCGGCCCTGTGCTCGCGCGGCGGCAACGGCAGCGCGGGCTTCAGCAATCGTGCGGACGATCTGCATCAGGCGCGACGGGCGATGGTGGAGCGCTCGAGGACGGCCGCGGTTTCCTTCGGCAGGTGATAGCTTTCGCTGTCGCTCGGGAAGCTGCGCTCTTCGACGTCGCGCCGGTAACCCTGAATAGCCTCGCGGAAGAGCGCGGCCGCGTCGCCGTAGTGACGCGCGAATTTCGGGGGCGGCGTGAAGCTGAGGTTCACGAGATCGTGGAAGACAAGGATCTGGCCGTCGCAGTCGGGTCCGGCGCCGATGCCGATGGTGGGGATGCCGATCTCCGACGTGATGCGGGCGGCGACTTCGCGCGGGATGCCTTCGAGGACGAGGAGCACGGCGCCGGCGGCTTCGAGCGTGTGCGCGTCGTGGAGGAGTCCTGCGATCGCGGCTGTCGTTTTGCCCTGGACCTTGTAGCCGCCCATGCGATGCACGGATTGCGGCGTGAGTCCGAGGTGGCCGACGACGGGGATTTCGGCGCCGGTGATCGCCTCGACGAGTTCGGCGCGGCCGGCTCCGCCTTCGATCTTCACGGCCTGGGCGCCGGACTCCTTGACGAAGCGGACGGCGTTGGAGACGCCATCGGCGACGCTGGACTGGTAGGAGCCGTAGGGCATGTCGGCGACAACGATGGCGCGGCGAACGGCGCGGCGAACGGCGCGAGTGTGGTGGAGCATCTCGTCGACGGTGACGGGGAGGGTGCTTTCGTAGCCCATGACGACCATGGCGAGCGAGTCGCCGACGAGGATCAGGTCGATGCCGGCTTCGTCGACCAGGCGCGCGGTGGCGTAGTCATAGGCGGTGAGGGCGGCGATAGGCTGCCCTGCCTGTTTCTTTTCCTGAAGGGATTGAAAGGTGACCGGAACCGGTCGGTCGGAATCACGGAATTGCGTGACGGACATGTTGCCTCCAGTGCGGCTCCTCTGGACGGCGGAGGATGCCACCCGTTCCTAGCCTCAGACGATACGCCGGTCCATCTCGCGGGGCAACTCTGTCCCAATTTGACGACCTCCCATAAATATGGGACGCTCGCAATATGAAGACTACACTCGAAATTCCCGACCCTGTCTTCCGCCGAGCTAAGTCCGTAGCGGCCCAACGTGGAATTCCCCTGCGGGCGTTTGTGACGGAAGCGGTCGAAGAGAAGCTGGCCGCCACTTCTCAAAAAGGGGAGAAGCCGTGGGTCCGATTGGCCGGTGGTCTGAAACACCTTCACAAGGACACGGCGCGGATCGATGCAATCATCAAGAGCGAGTTTGAGAAGATCGAACCCGAGGATTGGGAGTGATCCTCGACACGAATGCTCTTTCCGCAATCGCCGAGAATGAGCCGGCAGCTGTCCGCATCTTCAGCCAGGCGGCCAGCATTGAACTGCCCGTCATCGTGCTCGGCGAATGCCGCTTCGGAATTGCACACTCGCGACGCCGCAATGAGTATGAAAGCTGGCTCGACGAGCTGATTGCCGCAACCCGAGTCCTGCCTGTCGAGGACGAGACCTCAAACCATTACGCCAGAATCCGTGCCGAGCTGAAAAAGGCCGGCCAGCCGATCCCGTCCAATGATCTCTGGATCGCCGCTCTTGCGCGCCAGCACCGACTCCCGCTGATGAGCCAGGACAGGCACTTTGATGGTGTCCAGGGACTTGAGAGAACTGCCTGGTGAGGCTGTCATCTCCCCAAATCTGCCGCGGAAAGCACCTCACAGGTTCAGCGACTTCAGGTAATCGCGGAAGGCGGGGCCGAGGTCGTCGCGCTTGAGGGCGAACTCGACGGTCGCCTTGAGCATGCCGAATTTGTCGCCGGCATCGTGGCGCGTGCCTTCGAAGCTGTAGCCGTAGACCTTCTCGGTTTGGAGCAGGGCTTTGATGCCGTCGGTGAGCTGGAGTTCTCCCCCAGCACCGAGGGGCGTGGTCTCGAGGAGGTCGAAGATTTTGGGCGTGAGGATGTAGCGGCCGATGATGGCGTTTTTGGAGGGGGCGTCGGCGAGCTTGGGCTTCTCGACCATGCCTCTGACGTCGAACAGACGTGGATTGTCGGGAACGGGCGTGCCGTCGAGGACTCCGTAGGCGGAGATGGCCGGGCCGTCGACGACCATGGTGGCCAGGATGGAGGACTGGGTTTGCTCGAAGACGTCCATCATCTGCCTGAGGCAGGGGGTCGGAGCGTCGATGACGTCGTCGGGCAGGATGACGGCAAATGGCTCGTCGCCGACCAGGTCGCGCGCCATGAGGACGGCGTGGCCGAGGCCCATGGGCTCCTTCTGGCGCACGTAGGAGAGGCGCACCATGTGGGAGACCTGGCGGCTGACGGCGAGAAGGTCGGTCTTGCCGCGCTTTTCGAGGGAGCACTCCAGCTCGGGGCTGACGTCGAAATGATCTTCGATGGCGGACTTGCCGCGACCGGTGACGATGACAATCTGGTCGCACCCGGCGGCCAGCGCTTCTTCGACGCCGTACTGGATGATCGGTTTATCGACCAGCGCCAGCATTTCTTTGGGAATGGATTTGGTGGCGGGTAAGAAGCGGGTTCCGAAACCTGCGGCGGGAAAAACCGCCTTGCGCACTCTCATCGTCATGGATTGATTGGCTTTCCTTCCTCGGAATTTGTGCGTTGAAGATGACCGGGCATTCTACCAGGAGACTGGAATAGGATGCGAGGCCGGTGGCTCGCGTTGGCGAATGAAAACTACGGCGGCATCCACCTCTCCAAATACAGAGATGCGGGGCGGGAGACCTGAACGCGTGCGGGCAGGTTACCCGGAGTGGGTCGCTGCGAAGGCGGCGGACGGGAGAGGGCGGGGTGCGTGCGACGCGACCCTATACTGAAATTTATGCCCCTCACGCTGACCCGTTCCCATGCGCTGCAACAACGCGCCGAGAAGCTGTTTCCCGGCGGAGTCAACTCGCCGGTGCGCGCCTTTCCCGCGGTTGGCGGCGAGCCTCCGTTTCTGGTACGGGCCGAGGGGGCGTACTTGTGGGACGCTGACGGCAATCGCTACATCGACTACTTCGGCTCGTGGGGACCGATGATCCTCGGGCACGCCTTTCCGCCGGTGGTCGCGGCGATTCAGCAGGCGGCCGCCCGGAGCGCGAGCTTTGGCGCGTCGACGGCGGCTGAGGGCGATCTGGCGGAGCTGGTGGTGAAGACGTATCCCTCGATCGAGAAGCTTCGGTTCGTCAGCTCCGGAACCGAAGCGACGATGTCGGCGATCCGGCTGGCTCGGGCGTTTACGGGGCGCAAGTACATCATCAAGTTTGAGGGCTGCTATCACGGCCACGCCGACGGACTGCTGGTGAAGGCCGGATCGGGCGTGGCGACGTTCGGGATTCCGGGGTCGGCGGGCGTGCCGGAGGAAGCCGCGCATTTCACGCTGGCGCTTCCCTTCAACGATGTTGGCGCTGTCGAAGCGGCATTCGCGGCGCATCCGATTGCGTGCATCATTGTCGAGCCGGTGGTCGGGAATGCGGGGTGCATTCCGCCTGCCGAGGGATACCTGCAGGCGCTGCGCGAGCTGACGCAGAAGCACGGGGCGCTGCTGATTTTCGATGAGGTGATGACCGGATTTCGCGTGGCTTTGGGCGGGGCGCAGGAACTGTACGGCATTCGTCCCGATATGACGACGCTGGGGAAGATTCTGGGCGGCGGCCTGCCGTGCGGGGCGTTCGGAGGCCGCGCGGAGATCATGGATCAGCTTGCGCCGCTGGGGCCGGTCTACCAGGCGGGGACGCTGAGCGGGAATCCGCTGGCGATGGCTGCCGGGATTGCGATGATCGGGTATCTGCAGCAGCATCGCGCGGAGGTGTACGCGAAGCTGGAGAAGCTGAGCGCGACGCTGGTGGACGGGATCGTGAACGCCGCGCGCGGCGCCGGGATAGCTATGACGGCGAACCGCGCAGGGGCGATGTTCACGTGGTTCTTTACCGGGGAGCCGGTGAGGGACTTCGCCGGCGCTGCGCGGAGCGATACGCAGCGCTTCGGCAGCTTTCATCGCGCGCTGCTCGAGGCGGGCATCTGGCTGCCGCCGTCGCAGTTTGAGGCGGCGTTCCTCAGCACCGCGCACACGGAGAGCGACATTGAGCAGACGATTGGGGCGGCACGGCGGTTCTTTGAGGCCGGCCAGTAAACCCGGTCAGAAGCTCAGCGCCAGGCCTGTGCCGATGGTGAACGGCGAGACGCCGGGTCCGGCATAGATGTGGCCGTAGCCGGCATCGAAGATGCGCCAGCGGACCATGGGCAGCAGGCTGTGCTCGACGCCGAGGTTCGCCTGCCAGGCCGGACCCCAGGAGCGTCCGAACATGCCGTTGCCGGTGGCGTAGCTGGTATGGCCTGCTCCGCCGCCGACCTCGATGAAGGGCTTGATGAAGGGCAGGCTGATGGCGATGCGCGGGCCGATGGTGGCCTCGTAGAGGTGTGTAGAGTCGCCGCTCGGTTCAGCGAGAGCGCGCAGGGACCAGCCCAGCACGTGACCCTGGAAGTATCCGCCGCCGCTGCCGCCGCGGATGAATCCCTGGCCTTGTCCGATGGTGGCCATGGAGAACTCCGCGAAGACGCCGCCGGAATGGCTTCCGAGGCCGGTGATGGAATCCTGAGAGCGTGCGGGAAGGACGAGGAAAGCGGACAACAAGGCCAATGCAGCCAACCTGCAGACCGATGTCACGACGGGCCTCCGGTCCCCTTCTGACGAAGCGGACAGCAGGGGGGACGGACAGGTAGATGCGTGCAGGAATGTGCAGGGATTCCCGGCAACGGCGATGCGTGTGCACGGGATGAACGCGTGCAAGGGGATGCGCAATGGCAGTGGGCGCGGACAACGTGCGCGGGGCTTCGGCGTTCTCTCTTAGTGGAGGGAAATCATGCCAGCTGACCCGAACACCATCGGCTTGTTGCTGCTGTTCATCGTGGTGTTTCTTGCGTGCATCCTGTGGGCGACCGGGGGCCACACGTCGGAGCCTGATCCGCACGAAGAAGATATTCAGTTGCCGGGCAAGACGTCATAGCGCGGCCTGATCAGGCGAGGCGCTGCCTGGGCAGAACGGCTCGCGCGACGAGCGAGATGCCGAAGCAGACGATGAGGCAGCGCATGAGCAGAATGGGCTGATAACGCCACGCCAGCGCCGCGAGGCACAGCGCGAATCCGGCTGGGTACGATTCGGCGACCACGCCTTCGAGCCAATTCGGCTGCGCTCCGGAGGACGGGATGCGCGGGGTAAGGCTGGGCAGGATGCGGGGCACGCGGCGGCGATACTCGTCGTAGGGCGCGCCCATCTGTTTCGCCAGGTAGTCCTCTTCACCAAGAATGAAGCGGATGTAGAAGAAGACGGTGCCGGCGAGAAAGACCAGCGCGCCGCTGGGCGGCATGAGAATCGCGACGCCGAGGGAGAAGATCCAGGTTCCGAGGTACAGCGGATTCCGGACGAACCGGTAGGGGCCGGAGGCCATCAGCGTGTGCCCGTGCATGGCGCCGGAGCCGACAACGGTCGATCCCAGGTATGAGGTGCCGCAGATGCGCAGCAGCGCTCCGCCGGCGGCGCAGACAATCGCCAGGATCGTGATGAGGAGCGTGGCCTGCTCGAGCGGTAACCAGCCCCAGCGGGCCAGTGTGGTCGAGATCGCGAGCCATGCGGTGGTATCGGGAGCAACGGCGCCGTAGCGCGTCCACGGCGCCCAGAAGCCGAGGACGTAGAGCACGGCTGCGATCACGATGCGAAAACGGAATTCGAAGTGCGTAGCTTTCATCGAAAGGGCGGCCTGTAGCCGGTAGCCGGTGGTGCTTCGGCGCGTCCGGGCTGAACTGCAGTGATGCAGAGTGATGACAGGTACAGGCTAACAGCTATTGCAGGGCGTCCTTCAGGCGTCCGCGCGCGGCGGAGAGGCGCGATTCGGCCTGCGGGCGCTCGAGCTTGAGCTGATGCATGACGACGGCGGTCTTCACCGAGCCGGCGCGCGCCAGCAGATGCCGGGCCGCGTCGTAGTCGAGGCCGGTGATGGTGGAGACAATGCGGGCGGCGCGGTCATTCAGCTTCGCGTTCGTCGGCTGTAGGTTGACCATCAAGTTGCCGTAGACGTAACGCATGCGGACCAGCGCGCCGGTGGAGAGCATGTTGAGGACCAGCTTGGCTGCGGTTCCGGCTTTGAGGCGCGTCGATCCGGTGACGACTTCGGGGCCGGTTTCAGGGGTGATGGCGATTTCGGCGGCGGCTGCGAGCGGCGAGCCGGGCACGGACGAAATGGCGATCGTCAGCGCGCCGAGGCGGCGGGCGTACTGGATGCCTCCGACGACGTAAGGCGTGCGTCCGCTGGCGGCGATGCCGACAAGGGCATCTTTGACGGAGAAGGCGCGCGCCTCGAGATCGCGTTCGGATTGCGTGGGATCGTCCTCGGCACGCTCCACCGGATGGCGCAGCGCTGTATCTCCGCCGGCGATGATGCCCTGTACGAGGTCGGGCGGCGTGTTGAAGGTGGGCGGGCACTCGGAGGCGTCGAGGACGCCGAGAC
>DASSKX010000504.1:0-7067 GCA_035689925.1 Acidobacteriaceae bacterium | reverse complement strand
ACTACGTTCTGGTCGAGAAGACCAGCACCGCGCGTTCGGGTGAGATCGTGGTCGCGCTCGTACGCGGTTCAGAGACGACCCTGAAGCGCTACTATCCGGAGGGTTCGCTCGTTCGCCTGCAGCCCGCGAACACCGAGATGGAACCCATCTTCGTCCCCGCCGGCCAGGTCGCGATCCAGGGACGCGTCCTGGGCATGCTGCGCAAGTATTAGCGCTGCTCTTCGCCCACCGCCAGCCCGATCGACTGCATCAGCCGCAGCGCATTGCTCGTGCGCACGACGCCCGGCTTCAGCCGGTAGTCGAATCGCAGCTCCCCATCCTCCAGATGATCCTCAAAGTGGCAGTTCACGGCCCTTCCCCCTCCGCGTTCGTCTGCTTCGGGGATCTGCGTCAGCGCCAGATCGTGGGTCGTGATCAGCCCGATCGCGCCCTGCTCCAGCAGCGCCCGCACCAGATACTCTGTCCCCGCCAGGCGATCGTGCGAATTCGTTCCCGACAGGAGTTCATCGAGCAGAAACAGCACGTGCCGCGGCGTATGCGTCAGGTCCGAGATGAGCTTCAGCCGCTGGATCTCCGCGTAGAACCGCGACACTCCGCCCTGCAGCGAGTCCAGCACGCAGATCGAAGCTCCAATTGCCAGCGGCGACATCCGCAGCCGCCGCGCCTGCACGACCGAGCCGCATTGCGCCAGCAGCGCGTTGATCCCGACTGCGCGCACAAACGTGCTCTTCCCCGCCATGTTCGGCCCGCTGATGATCACCAGCTGTACGCTCGGGTCGAGGCAAAGATCGTTCCGCACGGCGCGCTTCTCCGGAAGCAGCGGATGCGCGAACTGCTCCGCCTCGAAATACGGGCCCTCTTCGACGAACTCCGGAAGAACCGCCGCGGGATGCTCGTAGGCGTATGACGCGAGCCCTGCCAGGGCCTCGAACTCCCCGACCACATCGAGCCACACGCGAATCGACGCCCCGGATTTTCTCCTCCACGACTCCGCCGCAAAAGCGAATTGCGCCGTGTAGAAGACCAGCGGATTGATCGGCCGCACATAAAAATTCCGCCGGGCCTCCAGAAAGCGTGCCACCCGGTTGAGCTTGCGAATGGCCGACGAAGGCACCCGCGGCGCATCCCTGAGACGCGCGTGCAGCCCGCGCAGCAGACCCGATTCGAACCGCTCCCGCTCCAGCACCTCAAGCACCTGCGACAGAACCATCAAATCCGCGGTCGCCCCCTCTGTCGCGCGGACGAAGTCTCCGATGCCTTGCCCGAGCAGAAACCCCGCCGAGAGGTTCACGATGCTCACCAGAAGCAGCGGCCCCCAGAAGCCGCTCGCCAGCCAGTAGATCAGGCCGCCGATCCACAGCGCCGACAGCACCGCCATAAGCGGCCGCAGATAATTCCGTCCCAGATCCGGCGCCGTCTCGCCCCAGCGCATGAGCCATTCCGGATGAACCGCTACGCCCACCGGGTCTCCCGCCGCAAACAGCCTCTCCCGGAACGCAATACGCCCCTTCAGCTCTGCTACTGCCTCGTGCCGCGCCTGAATGGTCTCGAGCGGCGCCGGTTCCAGCAGCCAGTTCGCCAGCTTCTCCTCACCAGCCCGTGTACGAGCCGTACACAGCAGTTCGAAGAGGGACCCCTTCCCAAACACATCCAGATCCCGCGCATACGGATGACTGGCATCAAGAAACCGGTCGCCAGTCTCGCCTGTGCCTGGCCATTCATCGTGCAGTCGCGCCAGCCCGCGCTGGTAGAACGCCAGCACCCGATTCAGATCGGCAATCCGGCCGAGCACGCGATCGTGCAGCACCGCAAACAGTACAAACGCCGCCGCCGGGATCAGCAGAAACACCAGCCGCGACGGCAACTTCAGGAACACGAGCGCCCCGATCGCCACTACCGCCAGCAAAACCAGCTTCGTGTAGCCGAACAGCCGATCGCGCTTCTGCTCTTCCACCAGCCGGCTGCGGTTCTCCGCCAGCCGATTCACATAGGTCTGTTCCGGGGTGCTGCCGTCTGCGGGAGCCTGCTTCATCTCCCTCCCATGGTACGGCTTCGCTCCAAAAGCAAAAGGCCCGGAAAGCTCCGGGCCTTTTGCTTTGAAATTACCTTTGCTCAGGCGTTTGTCGCGGCAGTCGCGCCAATCGCTTTCGTGACGCTGCGGGCGATCGTCTCCTTCGGCACATAGCCGACAATCTGATCGACCACCTTGCCGCCCTTGAAGAGCAGCAGCGCGGGAATGCCCCGGATGCCATAGCGCATGGGTGTGGCCTGGTTGCGGTCGACATCCATCTTCGCCACCTTCAGGCGGCCGCTGTACTCGGTGGCCACTTCGTCGACAAACGGCGCCAGCGCACGGCACGGGCCGCACCACGCCGCCCAGAAGTCCACCAGCACAGGCTGCTCCGACTGGAGCACCTCCTGCTCGAACGTTGCGTCGCTTACCTCAAATACGCCTGCTCCAGCCATGGTCCGGTCCATCCCTCCTCGACTTCAGTCTACTTGATTCGATGCGACGGACCGCCGAAGGTCGCACGCCATCCGGGAAAACCACGGTACCGAGGTTCGGCACAAAAATTAAGGCGCCCGGATTCTTATCCAGAATCACGGACGCCGGAGCAGCCCTCCCCCAGAACTGCCCACGGATGCGAAGATAGGTTTTTTTGCCGTCTGGGGCAAGCAATCTTCAGTCACTTTTGGTAATGCCATCATCGGGTTACACGAGGTGACGGAATCGGTTACCGATGTGGTACGGAAATCTTGCCGCTCGCGCAAATCTGCACAATCAGCGATGCGATTCCGCCGATGCAACCCGCGCCGGCTCCGATTCCAGCCTGCAGATCACGATTTCGACGCGCCCCGCTTCTTCCGTCGCGCGCTGAATTCGTCCGATCAAACCGGCAGCAGCGGTCTCCGACGTCGTCAGCAGCAGCACCGCCGGTCCCGCCCCGCTCAGAGCCACACCCGCCACTCCATCCTGGCCGGCAAGCGGAAGCAGTTTCGGTAAGAGCGGGCACACCTTCGCCCGATACGGCTGGTGCAACCAATCCCGCATCGCCGCCGCAATCAGATCCGCACGCCCGCTCGCGAATGCCGCCGTCAGCAATGCAACGTGCTGCAGATTCGCAACGACATCCCGCCGCGAATACGCATCCGGCAGCACCGCGCGCGATTCCGTGGTTGCCAGCGGCTGGTCTGGCATGACGATCACCGCGCGCCACTCCGGCGGCAGCGCAAACGAGATGGCCTGCACGCGCTCGCCGTTCTGTGCGCTGGCGACAAAGCCGCCCAGCCAGCACGCCGCCGCATTATCCGGATGCCCTTCCAGCCGGCATGCCTCAGCGAGAATCCGCTCGCGCGTCCAGCCCAGTTCTCCGAAATGCGAGGCCAGCGCCACCGCCGCCAGCCGCACCGCCGCCGAAGAGCCACACCCCATGCCCAGCGGAATCTCATTGCGCATGCGAATCCGCAGCGGCACAACCGGCCGCGAGTGATCCCGGAGCATGTTCCGATACGTCTCGATTAGCAGGTTGTTCTCTGTGCGGCCGCACAGCTCCGCGTTGCGGCCTGTTGCTTCCAGGCGAAACTCCTCCTCCGCCGCTGCCTCAATCTCGAGAAACAAGTGCAGCGCCAGCGCCAGCGTGTCGAACCCAGGCCCCAAATTCGCCGACGTCGCCGGCAAACGCAAAGAGACGCGGCTCATTGCGTGGCCCGCTCCAGCTCCCGCAGCACCGCGTCCACAGACGCCTCGAGTTCAATCGTGTTCCGTCGCGTCGCGTCGATTCCCGCCCTTTCTCCGGACGCTTCCGCGTCCGTCAGCAATTCGCCGCGGTGATACCGAATCGTGTAATCCGAATCCTTCAGGGTGTGCCCGGTCAGCAGCAGCACGACACTCTCGTCGCGCCTAATCTTTCCCTTCTGCAGCAGCTTCTTCAGCCCTGCGAGCGTCACCGCCGACGCCGGCTCGCAGCCGATCCCTTCGGCGCCGATCTCGGCCTTGGCCACGGCGATCTCCGCCTCCGACGCCTGCTCCACCCAGCCGCCGGTCTCCCGCAGAATATGCACGGCCTTCCGCCACGACGCCGGATTCCCAATGCGAATCGCGCTCGCCCGGGTCGATGCGCGCACCGGTTCCAGCTTCTCTCCGCTGAACTCCTCCATCGCTCGCACCAGTGGATTCGCCCCCTCCGCCTGCACCACCGAAATCTGCGGCACGCGCTGCGTCAGCCCCAGATCCCGCATCTCCAGAAATCCCTTGCCAAGGGCCGAGCTGTTCGCCAGATTTCCGCCCGGCACAATCAAATGGTCAGGCACCTCCCACTCCAGTGCCTCCGCAATCTCGAATGCCGGCGTCTTCTGCCCTTCAATCCGATACGGATTCACCGAGTTCAGCAGATACACCGGCGCGCGCTCCACCACGTCCGCCAGCACACGCACGCAGCCATCGAAATCCGTGTGGAGCTGCAGCGTCAGCGCGCCATAGTCCATCGCCTGCGCCAGCTTGCCCCACGCAATCTTCCCTTCCGGAAGCAGCACCAGGCTGCGCAGTCCCGCGCGCGCCGCGTAAGCCGCCATCGCCGCCGACGTATTCCCCGTCGACGCGCACGCCACCCACGCGAACCCCTGCTCTCGGGCCACCGACAGCGCTGCCGTCATCCCCGTGTCCTTGAACGATCCCGTAGGGTTCATTCCCTGATGCTTCGCATGCAGCCGCTCCACGCCCAGCCGCGTCGCCACGCGCGGCAGCTCGTACAGCGGAGTGTTCCCCTCGCCGAGCGTGACCGCATTCTCCAGCGAGTCCAGAATCGGCAGCATCTCGCGAAAGCGCCACACGCCGCTGCGGTCGATCGGCATCAGCGAACACCGGCGGTCGCGCCACAGCCAGCGCAGCGCGCTCGGATTGGGCCGCGTCTGCTTCGGACCATGCCAGCCAGGATACGTCACCTCGAACAGCTCGCCGCACGACGCGCAGCGAAAATTGCCTACCAGATGCTCCCGCGCAAGCGTGTGCGAGCAGCCGATACAGCGCAGTTGGTAAGTGTCGCTCATCTCAGGTGGATGGTCTCAGCCTAACATCCTGCGGCGCACCTGCGGATCGCCTCATTCCGTATATCTTTTGTTCGCAATATCGTATAAAATCGCGCAATGGCCTCGCTTCTCACGCCGCGTGAAGCCGCGCTCCGCCTGGGCATCTCCTATCCGGCCATCAAGCAGTGGATCTACCGCGGTAAACTGAAAGCCGCGAAGACGCCCGGCGGCCACTACCGCATCCCGGAATCCGAACTCGACGCGCTTCTCTACAAAGCCAAACGCCCCGAGACCCCGCGTCGCCAGTCCATGCGCAGCGTCAGTGGACGCAATCAGCTCATCGGCCGCATCGTCGATCTGAAAATCGACGGGCTCATGGCGCAGGTCCGCCTCTCCATCGGAGGCCAGATCATCACCTCCATCATCACCGCAGATGCCGCCCGCGAACTTCGCCTTAAAAAAGGCGAAACCGTCGCTGCCTTGATCAAATCCACCGAAGTGATGGTGCTCCGTGTTTGATCGCAGAGCTTTTCTCCTCGCTCTGCTGATCCTCTGCGGAATCTCCACGGCGACCGCGCAGCAGACACTCCGCGTCGCTGCCGCCGCCGATCTGCAACCCGTCCTTCCCCCGCTGCTCACCGCCTTCCATCAGCAGACCGGCATCCAGGTCCTCGCCTCCTACCAATCCTCCGCCACCCTCGCGACGCAAATTATCGAAGGCGCCCCCTTCGACCTCTTCCTCGCCGCCGACATGTCCTTCCCGCAGCGCGTCATCGCTGCCGGAAAGGCCGAAGGAGCCGCCCCGATCCTCTACGCACGCGGCACCCTGGTGCTCTGGACGCGCAACGACTCCGGCGTCACGAATCTTTCCCTCGAAGCCCTGCGCGAACCGGCCATCCGCTCCATCGCCATTGCCAGCCCCGAGCACGCTCCGTACGGCCGTGCTGCGCAGGCCGCTCTGCAGCATGCCAACCTGCTCGCCGCCGTGCAATCACGCCTGCGCATAGCCGAGAACATCGCGCAAGCCGCGCAATATGTCGACTCCGGCAACGCGCAGGTTGGATTCATCTCCCTCACCTCCGCGCTCACGCCGCGTCTCCGTGCCGACGGCCACTACGTCCAGATCCCCGCGCAGGATTACCCGCCAATCCTCCAGGGAGCCGTCATCATGCGCGGAACAAAGAACGCCGCGGCGGCCCGCCGTTTTCTCGATTTCCTGCAATCTCCCGGCATCGCCCAAACCCTCGCCAACAGCGGCCTCGAACCCGTGCAACAAGCTCACTAATGGATCTCCAGGCGCTCGGTCTCACCCTCCGCCTCGCAGCGGTCACGACCATGCTGCTGCTCGCCCTCGGCGTCCCCCTGGCTTTCTGGATCGTCTCCACCCGCTCGCGCCTGCGTCCTCTCGTCGAAGCGCTCAGCACGCTGCCCATTCTGCTGCCACCCACGGTCCTCGGTTTCTATCTGCTCGTGCTGCTCGGACCGCGCACGCCGGTTGGCCGCGCCGCCATTCACCTCTTCGGCCATCCCCTCTCGTTTTCCTTCGCAGGACTCGTCCTCGGCTCCGTCATCTACAGCCTGCCCTTTGCCGTGCAGCCGCTCATCGCCGGCTTTCATGCCGTTGACCCCGCGCTCGTCGAACAGGCCCGTTTACTCGGAGCATCGCGCCTCCGCATCCTGCGCGAAATCCTTCTGCCGCTTTCGATTCGCTCCCTCGTCGCCGCCGCAACGCTCTGCTTCACGCACACAGTCGGCGAGTTCGGCGTCGTCCTGATGATCGGCGGCGACATTCCCGGCGCCACGCGCACGCTCTCCATCGCCATCTACGATCAGGTCCAGGACTTCTCCTACCCCGCCGCGAACCGCACCGCGCTCCTCCTCCTCGGTTTTGCCCTGGCCGCGCTCCTCCTGCTCTACACGCGCCGCTCCCGCGAGGCCCTCAGCCATGGTTGAGATCACCGCGCGCCTGCACCAGGGCGGCTTCACCCTGGACATCGCCTGCTCGCTCGACACCCAGTGGACCGTCATCTTCGGCCCATCCG
>DASSKX010000503.1:0-7213 GCA_035689925.1 Acidobacteriaceae bacterium | reverse complement strand
CTGTCGATCTTCTCCGACGCCGACTCCGTGTAGAGCCCCACGTTGAGGTGATCCCGCTTCGGGAAAACCCACCCATACCCCTGCCGGATCGGCGCAAAGTCAAAGATCAGGTCCGAGTCGGGACCCTCCGAAGGACACACCGCCGCTTCCAACGCAAATCCGCGGCGGAACCACCCCGGATGATCGCCATAGACAAGCTGGCGAACGCGGCTGTGCACGCCGTCGGCCCCGACCAGGAACCGCGCCGTGTGCGCGGCATCAGCAGCCCGAACCGCAACGGTTTCGCCGGAGCTTTCGATGGACTGAATCGGGCCGACCCGCGCAAACTGCGCTCCGCGAGCAAGCGTCTGCCGCAGGCAGAAGTCATCCAGCTCCTGCCGAACGGTCATGGCGCATACCGGACTCCGGCTGGCGAGGGTCGCCGTCTCGCTCCGGCTCTTTTCAATCGTCACAGCGGAAATCGTGGCCCGCGTCACCGGCGCGACGGAGTAGCGCAGCGCGCGCAGCGTCTTCCGGGTCAGTCCGCCGGCGCAGGCTTTCTGCCGCGGAAACTCCGCTCGATCGAGGAGCAGGACAGCGCATCCGGCAGCCGCCAGATCGTAGGCGGCAGCGCATCCGGCCGGTCCCGCGCCCACAATGACCGCGTCCCACACTCTGCCCGTCCCCCGCATGAGGAGATACTACGGCGAGAGCCCGTGGATTGCAGCGAATTTGATGCAGCGCTGCTACGCCGCTTCGGGCGACAGCAGCCAGACACCCGACCCCAGAGACGACGACGCCGGAAGGGTGTAGATCCTGAGATCGACGTACACGAGATCCTCGTGGGCCAGGGGCTGCATCGCCCGCGTGCACTGGCAAAGCGACGCCAGCATTTGATGCGATTGCGCGCTCAGCTGCAAACCCGCCGTGACGATCACGCTGTACATCTCGTCGCACGCGGCGCGGGCGAACTGAAACTCGATCGCAGCCGCTCGTCGCGCGTCCAGACCCCGGCTGATCAGCCCTCCGCCACAGGCCATCACCGCTCCCGTTAGAAAACGTACCGCCCGCGGTGCATCCTCACAGAAAGCGCAGAGGCGCAGATCCCATTCGTTCGGCGTGCATGGAGAAAGAGCATTGGCGTCCACACCCGATTCATCGGAATTTCCGCTGCCGTGCCTTAACCCGGAAGTGTTACCGCAGGATCTAAAGAACTGGCGCTGTGCTACTGTGGCGACATGCTGGTGGGCACAGGCATCGATCTGGTCGAAGTGGAGCGGATCGCGCACTCCATCGAGCGCTTCGGCGATCGGTTTTTGCGGCGTGTCTTCACCGACGACGAGATCGCCTATTGCCGCGCCAGAGCCGCCGCTGCGGAGAGCTTTGCCGCTCGTTTTGCCGCCAAAGAAGCCGGCGCCAAGGCCCTCGGCACCGGTATCCAGCACGGCGTTTCCTGGAAGGAGCTGGAGGTGCGGCGACTCCCGGGCCAGCGTCCCACCCTGCACCTCAGCGGGCGTGCGCGTACCATTGCCGGACAGCTCGGCGTGCAGCATGTTTCACTTTCGCTCACGCACACAAAGTCGCTGGCCATGGCCACCGTGCATCTCGAGAGCTAATCTTCCACAAACTCGGTACGATTCCCTTCCGGCGGAGCAGCTACCGGCGCGGATGAAGCCGTCTGCGCCAGCTTCCTGAACGCCGAGTACACGAACGAGCCCAGCCACCAGCCGTCCATGAATTTGTAGGGCGTCTCGCCGGTCGTGTAGTGCCCGCAGGGCAGCACCTTCGACACGAAGTCGATCCCATGTGCTGAAAAAGCCGCCAGCACCTGCTCGGAGAACTCCGGCAGAAACGTCAGATCGTAGCGCGCGTGGACCACCAGCACCTTCTTCGGGTGCGCGGCGAACTTCTCCATGTAGCTGACCGGGCTGATGCCCGTCCACAGCCGATACAGCTGATCCCGCGTCATGCCGGCCTGCTCGAAGGCGGCGCGAATGTGCCGCGTGCTCTGCCCCGTCCAGACCACATCACCGAAAGCCATCGAAGCATGATTAAAAGCGTTCACCGCAATGCGCGAATCATGCGCGCTCGCGATGAAGGCATAGCAGGACCCCAGGCTCGTGCCCAGTATCCCGAACTGCTCGTATCCCTGCGTCGCGAGCCAGTCCACACAGCAGCGAATATCAACCACCGCCTGTCGGCACGCAGCGATCGTGCGGCCGATGTTCGAGCTCACCGCGTAATCCGACCGTTCAAGCTCCGCCGGGCGCCGAATATCGTGAAACGGCTTGCTCAGGCGCAGCGCCGATACGCCAAAGCGGTTGAACGCCGAGCAGAGTATGTTGTGGCTGAACGCGTCTGCGTTCCACTGCGGCATCACGATGATCGCCTGTCGCGGCCTGCCTCGCTGCTTCTCTGCGGGCGCCGGATACCACCGCGCATTCACCAGATCGTTTTCCGGATAGGGCGTGCGCACCGGTGACGTGAATCGCAGGAATTCCGCGTGCTTCAGCTTCCCTTCGTCAGCAAGCTGTTTCAGTTGCGCGTCCCGCCGAAGCGTCTCCGGACGAACATTCGTCGGAAAGAGCTGCGGCGCCCGCCTCTCCAGACGGAAATCCGAGGGCCTGCGGTAGTCGAAGAACGCATCGCTGTTCCGCACGATCGCCTGGTTCACCGCGAGCATCGCGGACTCCGCAGCAGCCGGATCGCGCTCGGCGCGGGCAACCTCCGCCTTCAGCCCCGCGGCCGCAATGAAGTCCTCCAGCCACTCAAAGCCCCACTCCACCGGACGAACGACGCGATTCTCGTCGCGCGTCGTGAGGGCCGTCTCCCACGCAATCATCCAGCGGCGATAGAGTTTCCCGAACATCAGTCCGCCATCACCCGCGGCACCCGCGCCGCAATCGCGCAGAGCACCTCGTAGGAGATCGTGCCGGTGAGCTTCGCCATCTCAGCGGCCGTCATGGTTTCGCTTCCCTGCGTCCCAATCAGGACCGCTTCGTCGCCCACGGCGACGCGCCGTATGTCGGTCACGTCGACCATCGTCTGATCCATGGAGATGCGCCCGGCAATGGGCGCCCGTTGCCCGCCGATAAGCACCGCTCCGCAATTCGAAAGCGCGCGGCTCAGGCCGTCCGCATAGCCGACCGGCAGCAGAGCCAGCCGCGTGAACCGCTCGGCCCGAAACGTCGCTCCGTATCCGGCCGTCGTTCCCGTCTCGATCTCCCGCAGCGAAAGAACCTTCGTCTTCCACGAAAGAACCGGTTGCAGCCCATGACCGTTTCCGCCCGATGGCGGGTAGCCGTAGAGCGCCAGCCCGGTGCGGAACATGCGCCGCGCGCCGCACTGCGCGGCCAGCTGCGTCACCTCAGGAGAATCTTGATCCAGCACGTCGGCCGAGCTGCCCGCGCTCAGAAATTTCAGACGCACCCCGTGCTGCATCAGGATCTGCACGGCCGTCGTCAGCGCCTTGATCTGCGATCGGGTGGCGGCCCGGTCCTCCGGCGAATGGAAATGCGTCATCGCCGCTTCGATGCGCAGCGGCGAGCCCGGTCCGAACCACTCCAGAACTCCCAGCAGGTCTTTCAGCAGAACGCCCTGGCGCGACATGCCCGTGTCGATCTCCAGATGCACGCGGATCGAACCTGCGGCCGCGCCGCGGCGCTCCGCAGCCTCGATCAGCAGATCGCAATGCGCTGGATCCCAGACCACGGGCGTGAGATTGTGCTCGAGCACAGCCTCGGCTTCTCCCCGACTCAGCCCGGACATCACCAGGATTCGCGCCGCGGGAGCGATCGACCGCAGGCACACGGCCTCTTCCACGCTCGTCACCCCGAAGCACTTCACATCGGCCGTACCCAGCGCCCGCGCGCAGCCTTCCAGCCCATGGCCGTACGCATTGGCCTTGATCACGGCCAGCAGGGACGCATCCGGCCCGGCCAGATGCTCGAGGAGCCGGTAGTTATGCAGCAGACGGCGGCGCGAAACTTCAGCCCAGATCGGTCGCGTGTGCGGAGCGGGTTTGTAGATCATGGCCTCCGGGCTGGCGGTTTGCACTACTGCTTCGGCTCAATCGGAGCGTTCGCCTGCGCCGTCGATTGCGCGGGTTCTGCGTCCTTGTGCAGCAGCGGAAAGTGGAATGGCGACGCTTCGCCCTTCTGCTGGTTCTTCCGCCCCTTGCCCGGCGCCAGGTCCACAACCGCCGTACGCTGCGCGTTCACACAGGCCCAGTGATTGCGGGCACGCTGGTACACATGCGTAAAAACGCCGCGCTCCTCGCGCGTCCTGCCGTTGTCGTGAAGCCTGGTGATGTAGGTGCCGCTGACCAGCGCCGTATCGCCGAAGGTCCGCACGCTCACGACGCGCTGCTCCATGCTGACCAGCTGCGGACCGCCCTTGTCGAACATCGCTGCAATCTGCTGGTTGCGCGTCGTCACGTCGCCGTTCGAGGCGATGTCGATGTAGACGGGTGACAGCAGGTATTCGAGCTGATACTGGTCGGCTTTGACAGCCGCCGCGCTCCACTGATCCTCGAGCGCCTGAAATTCCTTGACCTCCGGCGGTTGCTGCTGTCCGGGGCTTACCGATTCGGCCTGCTGTGCGCGCACCGTTCCCCATCCGCACACCAGGAGAAGCACAAGAAACAACGACTTTCGCATAGAAGACACCATGTTGGGGGACATCCTTATGATAGACGCCCGGGGCGGCGGAAGGCCATCAGGAACCGCCCCGGTAACGCCCCGATATTCACACCGGAGTACCAATTCTTCGCAATATTCACATGGCGATTTTCGGCAGCCATTTCTCTAAACTCGATGCAGGTCATGGCCACTACCCCCGATCTTGAATTCGAGCGCGGGCTGCCCGCCTCGCTCGACGCCGAGCGCACCATTCTCGGCGCTGTCCTGCTCGACAACCACGCCTACAACGATGCCTCCGCCATGATCCGGCCGGAGGACTTCGCCCTCACCGCCCACCAGCGCGTCTTCGCCCGCATGGGCGAGCTCATCGACACCGGCCATGTCGTCGACATCGTCACCCTCAGCGAGGAACTGGCCCGACGCAAGGAAATCGAATCCGTCGGCGGCGTGGCGTGGCTCGCCTCCCTCACCGAAGGCCTGCCGCGGCGCCTCTCCATCGAAGAGTACGTCCGCATCGTCAAGGACAAGTCCCTCCTCCGCCAGCTGATCAACATCTGCTCGACCGCCATCACGCGCGCCGCCGACCAGAGCGAAGGCGCCATCGACGTTCTCAACGACGCCGAAAGCGCTCTGCTCGAAGTCACAGAGAAAGGCATTAGCCGCGGCTTCGCCAGCGTGCACGAGATTGTCGCCGGATCCTTCAAGACCATCGACAACCTCTACAAAGAGGGGCGCGAGGTCACCGGCCTCGCCACCCACTTCGACGAACTGGACCGCATGACCAGCGGCCTCCAGAACTCCGAACTCGTCATCATCGCCGCCCGTCCTTCGATGGGCAAAACGGCCTTCGCCATCAACATCGCGCAAAACGCGGCCATCCACGGCAGCAAGGTCGTCGCGGTCTTCTCCCTCGAAATGTCGAAGGAGTCGCTCCTCCGGCGCATGCTTGCCTCCGAAGCCCTCGTCGACTCCCAAAAGATCCAGAAGGGCTTCCTCCTCCGCGAAGACCAGCAGAAGCTGACCAATGCCCTCGAGCGTCTCGTCGAAGCCAAGGTCTTCATCGACGACACGCCAGGCATATCGCTGACCGAAATGCGCGCCAAAGCGCGCCGCCTCCGCCAATCCATGGGCAGCCTCGACCTGATCGTCGTCGACTATTTGCAGCTGATGACCGCCGGCACCATGGGCCCCGGCGCAAAACGCTACGAGAACCGCACCCAGGAAGTCTCGGCCATCTCCCGCGGCCTCAAGGCCCTCGCCAAGGAACTCAGCATCCCCGTCATCGCGCTCTCGCAGCTGTCGCGTGGATCGGAACAGCGCACGGACAAGAAGCCGCTGCTCTCCGATCTGCGCGAATCCGGCTCCATCGAGCAGGACGCCGACGTCGTCGCCTTCATCCATCGCGAGAGCTACTACAACCGCGGCGAAAACGGCGAGCCCGATCCCGAGCTGGACAACAAGGCCGAAATCATCATCGCCAAGCAGCGTAACGGCCCGACGGGCACCGTCGAACTCGCCTGGATCGGCCGCTGCACCCGCTTCGACAATCTGGCCTATGGCAGCGACGGCGGCTACGAGCAGTAGCGCTAGGCGTTCGCGGCCTGCCGCCGCGCCTGAATCTCGATGTACACGTTCACCAGGCTCAGCGCCGCCGGCGTCACGCCCGGAATCCGGCTGGCCTGCCCCAGCGTCGCCGGCCGCACGCGCGTCAGCTTCTCCTGCATCTCGCGCGAAAGCCCGCTCACCTGTGAGTAGTCGAACCACTCCGGAATCCCGCGCTCCTCGGCCTTCTTCAGCTTTTCAATCGACTTCTTCTGCTGGTCGAGATACCCGGCGTACTTGATCTCCGTCTCGACGGTCTTCAGCTCGTTGCGCACATGCGCAGAAAGATGATCATCCTGTGTCGGCTCGTGCCACGGACCGAAGACCGCATCCGTCAACTGCTCGCGCAGCGCCGGCCAGATCGTCTCGATCGTCACCTCCGGCCGCTTCAGCACCTGCGCCCACGTCTGCCCGGCAGGCCACTCGCCTCCCTGCGCCTTCGCCGTGGCGAGATGCTTCTCGAGCGCCACCGCCCGCGCCTGCTTCGCTTCGTACTCCGCCCAGGCGGCGTCGCCGATCAGCCCCAGCCGCCGCCCATAGGGCGTCAGCCTCCGGTCGGCGTTGTCGATGCGCAGATGCAGCCGAAACTCTGCCCGCGACGTGAACATCCGATACGGCTCGTTCGTTCCCTTCGAAATCAGGTCGTCAATCAGGATCCCGGTGTACGCTTCCGTGCGATTGAGCGTGAAGGGCTGCTCGCCCCGAACGCTCAGCGCCGCGTTGATCCCCGCCATGATCCCCTGGCACGCGGCCTCTTCGTACCCCGACGTCCCATTGATCTGCCCCGCCAGATACAACCCGGTGAACTGCTTCACGCGCAGCGAGCGGTCCAGCTCCGTCGGGTCGATCGCGTCGTACTCGATGGCGTAGCCAGGCCGCAGCATCTCCGCATTCTCCAGCCCCGGAATCGACCGCACGATCTGCCACTGCACTTCCATCGGCAGCGACGTCGACATCCCGTTGACATAAACCTCGTGCGTGTTCAGCCCCTC
>DASSKX010000502.1:0-3537 GCA_035689925.1 Acidobacteriaceae bacterium | reverse complement strand
CGTTTAGGCTGGTGAGCAGGCCGGTTCTTTGCCGGGGCGCAGGGGCAGGGCGCAGGGCAGCAGGTGGAGTGGAGACTCCCTCAGATATGGCGACGATCAGTCTGGAGCAGGAAATCAATCCGTGGGAAGCGCAGGCGGCGCGGTTCGATTTTGCAGCGCGGAAGCTCAATCTGGACGAAGGGCTGTGGCGCGTGCTGCGCTATCCTTCGCGCGAAATCATTGTTCACTTTCCGGTGGGCATGGACGATGGGCGGATCGAGATGTTCACCGGCTATCGGGTGCAGCACTCGCAGGCGCGGGGGCCGGGGAAGGGCGGGATTCGGTATTCGCCGGACGTGACGCTGGATGAGGTGCGGGCGCTGGCCAGCTGGATGACGTGGAAGTGCGCGGTGGTGAACATTCCGTTTGGCGGGGCGAAGGGCGGCGTGATCTGCGATCCGAAGAAGATGTCGATGGGCGAGCTGGAGCGGATGACGCGGCGGTACACGGCGGAGATTATCGAGTTTCTGGGGCCGGAGAAGGACGTGCCCGCTCCGGACATGAACACGAACGAGCAGACCATGGCGTGGATCATGGACACCTACTCGATGCACATGCGGCAGACGGTGACGGCGGTGGTGACGGGCAAGCCGCTGAACATCGGGGGATCGCGCGGGCGGCGGGAGGCGACGGGCCGCGGGCTGGCGCATATCTGCGACGAAGCGCTCAAGTACAACAGCATTCAGCGCGACGGGTGCCGGGTGATCGTGCAGGGATTCGGCAATGTGGGGTCGAATGCCGCACGGCTGATGCAGGAGCGCGGGTACAAGATTATCGGGATCGCGGAGTATGACGGCGGGCTCTATAACCCGAACGGGATCGACGTGGATGCGCTGATCGAGCATCGGCTGCGGAATGGGTCGGTGCTGGGGTTCCGGGGGGCGGAGCCGATGCCGTCGGCGGAAGTGATCACGATGGAGTGCGAGATTCTGATACCGGCGGCGACGGAAAACGTGATCACGAGCCGCAATGCGGAGAAGATTCGCGCGCGCATCATCTGCGAGGGCGCGAATGGGCCCACGACCGCGGTGGCGGATGAGATTCTGGCGGAGAAGAAGGTGTTCATCATTCCGGACATTCTGGCGAATGCGGGCGGGGTGACGGCGTCGTACTTTGAGTGGGTGCAGGATCGGCAGGGGTATTTCTGGGCCGAGGACGACGTGAACAAGCGGCTGGAACGGATCCTGGGGGAGAGCTTCGACGACGTGACGCGGTATGCCGAGGCGCATGGGGTGAACAACCGGATCGCGGCGTATATGCTGGCGATTGATCGGGTGGCGTTCACGATTAAGCAGCGGGGATTCTATGCGTAGGAAGGCAGCCGGTAGTCGGTAGCCGGTGGTCGGTAGCTAAGACGAGGGCGGCGGGGCAATCCTGCCGCCTATTGTTTTGGGCGGAGGTGGGGGTGCTCTCGGCCGGCGTGGTTAGCGCGGCTTCTCGGCGAGGCAGGGGAGGCGCTCCTGCAGGGTGTTGAGGTCGAGGGGGCGATTGGTGCGGGTATCGAAGGCGCTGGAGAGCATCCAGGCCAAGGGAGGAGCGTGGCCGACGGGATCGGCGTCGACGTAGGCGAGGCGGAGATGCGCACGCTTGTAGGTCATGATGCGCTGGGGGACGAGGGGTCCGGGCTCGAAGCCGCCGATTTTGGTGATGCGATCGGGGCGGCCGCAGCGGTCGAGGAGGACATCGATATCGTTGCGGATGGCTGCCGAGACCTGGGAAGGGGCAAAACGGGCGTTGTATTCGGCGTCAAAGCCGAGGCTTCTGGAGAGGTGGTTATAGAGGACGAAGGCAGCCAGGACGAGGATGAGAGCCACGACCATCCAGCGACCGGCAAACTGCTTCAGATGGTTGAACACGGGGGCCTCCCGGGCCGGCGCGCCGGTCGAGGCGAGTCCCTCGATGCGCGGGCCGGTATTGACGGGCTGCCTGTCGGGCTGGGGTCGTGCCAGTTCCGGGGGTAGGGGAGATGTTCGCAAATGCGGGAGTGTTCTGTCCAGCGACGAGCTGTGAACGATTGCGGATCACGGACGGACGCGGATGATCGTTTTTCCCCTGACATGCCCGGTACGGTTGAAGGCGGCAACGGCATCGTTGAGGGCGGCCACGTTGCCGATGTTGGTGCGCAGACGACCCTGCCGGACGCGCTGGATGAGGTCGCTCAACTGGGCGCGATCGGGTTCGACGACGAAGTCGATCGTCCGGCCGGCAGCGGGCCGCGCGTCGGTTGGGCCGGTGATGGTCACCAGCGTTCCTCCGGCGCGAACGACGCCGGCAGACCGCTTCGCGATGTCGCCGCCAATGACATCGAAAACGAGGTCGACTTTGCCGACGTCTTCGAGGGCGTCGTTATCGAGGTCGACGAACTCCTGTGCGCCGAAGTCGAGAGCGGTCTGACGGGCGGCGGCGCGGCCGGTGCCGATGACGTATGCGCCGGCTTCGCGCGCGAGCTGGCTCGCCATCGATCCGACGACGCCGGCTGCGCCGTGCACGAGGACGCTTTGCCCGGCCTGCAGGCGTCCGTGGCCAAAGAGGCCCTGCCAGGCGGTCAGGCCGGGCATGACGAGGGCTGCGCCCACCGTGAAGTCCACGTCGCCCGGCAGCGGTGCAAGGTTGCGTGCCTCGACGGCCACGTATTCCGCCAGCGCGCCGTCGCGGTACCAGTCGGTGAGGCCGAAGACCCGCTGGCCAATCGACAAGCCGGTCGTGCCAAAGCCGAGAGAGGTGACGACTCCGGCCAGTTCGTGTCCGGGGATGGAAGGCGTCCGGTCGCGGCCGGCGCGATCGGTCCAGGTGGAGGGCCACGTCAGCTCATCGCCGGTGAATCCCGCTGCATGAATCTGAACAACGACGTCATTGATCGCCGCCTGCGGGTCGGGGCGCTCCACCAGCTTTACCCCGGCCGTTCCCGCAGCCTGATCCGTTGCCACAATCGCCTTCATCGGTCACCCTCCGTGTGTTGTGTGCTTGTCTGTCAGCTCGATTGCTTTGCTGCTCGTATTGCCGTGCTCATTACGCGCGGCGTTCACGGTATCGAAGTTCGTGTTGTTCGTGATCGGATCTCTAGTTGTGTGATCGCTGGAGGAGTTTGTCCAGCGTGAATCTGTCAGGCTCGCGCAACGCCAGCAAGAATGCGGCGGCGGAGGCCGAGAAGACGGAATAGTCGAGTGGTTTCTTGATGCCAAGACCGGTGACCATCGCCAAAGCAAAGGACAAAAGGAGAAGGCCGGCGAGGACGGAGGCGATTCGTGTTTTGAAGCCTGCGATGAGCAGTATGCCGAAGAGTGTCTCCGCGACGGTCGCGGCCCATGCAAACGACACCGCCCATGAAGCTGGGAAGAGAGACGTCACGGCGCCGGTGTACTCCACGAAATGCGCGAAATCTCCCCAGGATACGTTCCTGGCTCCATGTGGGCCCCATAGGCCAAAACGATCCCCGACAGCGGAGAGAAAGGAAGCTCCCAGCGCAAGCCGCGCGAAGAGGCAGGCAATGTCTGCTCG
>DASSKX010000501.1:0-4045 GCA_035689925.1 Acidobacteriaceae bacterium | reverse complement strand
ATGAGCCCTTGTTTTCGTCCTCAATGCCAACGACGCGGCTGCGGATTCGTCCCTGAGCGAGCCGTGTCACCGTCGATTCTCCTGGCGCCGCATCCGCAGCGGTTCGGATCAGTGCGCCGCCTTCGTTATACACGAGCGCATATCCGCGGCTCAGAACAGCCAGCGGCGAGAGCGCGTCCAGCTGACGCGTGAGGCTCGCCTGGCGCTCACGGCACTTTCGCAGATGATTCGCCTGCGCTCGCATCATTCGTGTGTCGAGCGTCACCAGTCGTTCACGCGCTGCGCCCAATCGCCACGCCACATCCTGACGCAGCAGCCGCGCGGAGAGCGCCTGCAGCCGCTCGCTGAGCCGCCGCCCCTGCTGCCGCCAGGCGCCGGCGAGGCGATCGCAGAGCTGATCCACATGCTGTTGCCGCCGGCGCAGTTGATCCATTTCTTTCACAAAAATGGATTCCACCCGCACGCGTGCAAACGCATGCGCCGCCTGAATGAGGCGGAAACGGCATGCCCGCACGAGCCGCTGATCCAGTGTGTGCACGCGCTCTGCAACGTTGTGGAGCGCCGCGGTCACCAGTTCAGCAGCCGCCGAAGGTGTCGGCGCCCGCAAATCGGCCACAAAGTCGGCAATCGTGAAATCCGTCTCGTGCCCCACGGCCGAGATCACCGGCAGCTCTGAAGCTGCGATGGCTTCCGCCAGGTGCTCCGTGTTGAAAGGCGCCAGGTCTTCGAGAGAGCCTCCGCCGCGCGCGACAACAATCACGTCAACCTCGCGCGTGCGGTTGAAATACGAGATGCCGGCGGCGACTTCCGCTGCCGCTCCCTCGCCCTGCACGGAGGCCGGATAGAGCAGCACATGCAGGCCCGCATGGCGACGGCCGACGATGTTCAGGAAATCGCGAATCACGGCCCCGGTGGGCGACGTAACAATCCCCACGCAATGCGGAAAGGCCGGCAGCGGCTTTTTGCGCGCTGCATCGAACAAGCCCCGCGCCTGTAGCCGTACCTTCAGCTGCTCGAAAGCAATCTGCAGCGAGCCGGCGCCCACCGGCTCCAGAAACTCGGCCACCAGCTGCATTTGTCCGCGCTGCTCGTACACCGACACTTTCCCGCGCAGCAGCACGTGCAGTCCATCTGCCGGTTTGAACCGCAGCAAAGAGGCTTGCCGCCGGAACAGCACTGCGGGCAATTGTGCGTCGCCATCCTTCAGCGTGAAGTAAATGTGTCCCGATGGAGCCGAACGCAAATTCGAGATCTCACCTTCCACCCAGAGATCGCCATATTCCCGCTCCACGCGCAGGCGCACCTCACTGACCAGGTCGCCGACCGACCAGATGCGCCGCGTGACCGGCGATTCGAACGAGAATCCCAGTTGCTCCTGATTCTGCTGGGTCTTTCTCTCCGGGCCAGAAAGGGTGCTCACAAACGCTGAGTATAGACCCGGCGCCGTAATGGAAAGTTGTCATCGACGGCGCCCGCCGCAATAATGGCTCAATCCAAAGTCCTGAGGAATCTGCATGCTCCAGCGCCTCGCCGTGTGCCTCGCCGTCCTTTCCTGCGCCGCTCTCACCACCTCCGCCCAAACCTCCGGATTCACTCTGCAGCAGGTCATGAGCGCCCCGTTCTGCTCCGAATTGCATGCGGCGCCCAAAGGCGACAGGATCCTCTGGATCGCGAACGAACAGGGCAAGCGCAACATCTATGTCGCCGAGCGCGCCGGCAGCAGCTACACGGTGCATCGGGTGACGAACGACAACGCGGACGACGGCATCGATGTCGGCGACATCACGTGGACGCCGGATGGCGAAAGCGTCGTCTACGTGCGCGGCGGCGACTTCGAATTTCCGGAGAAGCCCTCGCCCAATCCTGACCTCCTCCCCCAGGGCGTCACCCAGGAAATCTGGATTGTCGGCGCCCATGGTGAGAATCCCCGCAAGCTCGCCGAGGGCCGCTCGCCCGAAGTCTCGCCGGACGGCGCCACCCTGGTTTATCTCAGTGGCGGCCAGATCTGGACCGTGAGTCTGCGCGACAAATCGGCGAAGCCTGCACAGCTACTGCATACGCATGGCGATCTCAGCTCGCTCGCATGGTCGCCGGACAGCAGGTATCTTGCATTCGCGAGCAAACGTCAGGATCACGGATTCGTCGGCATTTACTCCTTCTCCGATTCGAGCCTGCGGTATCTCGCCCCTTCCACGCAGATCGACATGGATCCGATATGGTCGCCGGACAGCCGCCACGTCGCGTTCGTCCGGGTTCCGCCGGACACGACCGGCATTGAATTCAAGCCGCGCCGCACCGCCGTACCGTGGGTCCTTGAGGTCGCGGATGTCATCACCGGCGATGCACGCGAAGTCTGGCGCGCGCACGAAGGCCAGGGAAGCGTCTTCAAGGAGACGGAGGCAGAGCAGCAGCTTTTTTGGACTGCAGGCAATCGCGTCGTCTTTCCCTGGGAAGGCACAGGATGGCTGCACCTCTACTCCGTGCCCGCGAGCGGCGGTTCCCCATCGGAGCTGACACCCGGCAACTTTGAAGTGGACTATGTCGCCTTCAGCAAAGACCGCCGGACGCTGGTCTATTCCTCGAATGAGGACGACATCGACCGCCGCCACCTCTGGCAGGTTTCCCCGGACGGCGGCCAGCCCCGCGAACTGACTCATGGAGATGGCATCGAGGTGATCCCCGCTGTCGAGGCCGATGGCACAGTGGCGGTGCTGCACTCAGACGCGCACCTGCCGGTCCGCCCGGCCCTTGTCGGCAATAACGGCGAACTGCACGACGTCGCCCCGCAGATGATCCCCGCCGACTTTCCCGCCGCAAAGCTTACCGTCCCGCAGCAGGTGATTCTCTCCTCAGCCGACGGCATGAAGATCCACGGTCAGCTGTTCCTGCCTCCCTCTGCCCACGATGGCGAACGTCACCCGGCCGTCATCTTCTTCCATGGAGGATCGCGCCGGCAGATGTTGCTCGGCTGGCACTACATGGACTACTACTCCAATGCCTACGCGATGAATCAGTACCTCGCGAGCATCGGATACATCGTGCTCTCGGTGAATTACCGCAGCGGCATCGGCTATGGCCTGGACTTCCGCGAAGCGCTGAACTATGGAGCCGCGGGCGCCAGTGAATTCTATGATGTGCTCGGTGCGGGACTCTACCTGCGCAGCCGCCGGGATGTCGATGGCGCCCATATCGGCGTGTGGGGCGGCAGTTACGGCGGCTACCTCACGGCGCTCGCGCTCTCCAGGGCATCCGACCTGTTCGCGGCCGGTGTCGATCTGCACGGCGTGCATGACTGGAATCTCGAACTGACCATCTGGCAGCCGAAGTACAACCCGAATTCCGATCAGGACGCGGCACGCGTCGCATGGGAATCGTCGCCGCTGGCTTCAGTGAAGACCTGGCGATCGCCAGTGCTTCTGATCCAGGGCGATGACGACCGCAACGTGCAGTTCGCCAATACCGTCCGCCTCGCTGCAGCGTTGCGCGCGCAGGGCACGCCCTTCGAGGAGCACGTCTTCCCCGACGAGATTCACGGCTTCCTGCTCTGGCGCGATTGGATGACGGCCTACACACTGGGTGCGGATTTCTTCAACCGCAAGCTGAAGAGCGAAGGAGGCAGTACTGTTGCCCAGCGATGACTCTGCAGGATCAGCCTGAGGACACGCGCTGCTAGCCGCACGGATCTTACAAGCGCAGAAAAGGCCGGAACGTCAGCTCCGGCCCTTCTGCGTATCCTTGCAGTTTCTTAGCCTGCCTTCTTCCGCCTGCCACCAGCGGCGGCGCGCTGCGGCTGCTTCTTCGGCAGTTCCTCGACACGCTCCTCGGCTTTCTCCGGATGCTGGGCCATGCTCTTTTTCAGCGCCTCCATCAGATCGATCACCGGAGCCATCTTCTTCTTCGGCATCTTCTCCGGAGCCGGAGCTTCGCCCCGCTTGCTCTCGATCAGTTGCTCCACACGGCCTTCGTATTCGTCCTTCATCTTCTCCGGCTGGAACTCCGCCGTTAGCTGCTTCATGAACTGTTGCGCCAGCTCGACTTCGGCCTT
>DASSKX010000500.1:0-2362 GCA_035689925.1 Acidobacteriaceae bacterium | reverse complement strand
ATGGGCCGCGTTTACCGCGTCCGCAACTTCATCTCCGACCGTGTCGAAGCCATGAAGGTTCTGCTGCCGGATTACGCCTCCGAGCCGGAGTTGGCCGCACGCTTCATGGCGGAAATCCGAACTTTGGCGACCCTCGAGCATCCCAACATCGCCCAGCTCAGAACCGCCTTCCAGTTCGAAAACCAGTTCATCATGATTATGGAATTCGTCGAAGGCGCCACGCTGGAAAGCCTGGCTCGCCAGGGCGGCGTGCCCATCGACCAGATGCTGGAATACGCCTCTCAGGTCCTCTCCGCGCTCAGCTATGCACATGGACGTGGGGTCACGCACCGCGACATCAAACCCGCCAACATCATGATCACCGCTCACGGTGTGGTGAAGCTGATGGATTTCGGCATCGCCAAATCCAATGCGGACATCCAGCTCACTCGGCCGGGTACCACCATGGGCTCCGTCTATTACATGTCGCCCGAACAGGTGCGCGGCGATACTGTCGATGCTCGCTCGGACATCTACTCCTTCGGCGTCACGCTCTACGAGATGATGGCCGGCCGCCGCCCCTTCCAGGCCGACAGCTCCTACAGCGTGCTCAATGCCCAGCTCAACGAGTCTCCGGTTCCCCCCATGGAAGTGAACCCCGCGCTCTCGCCGACTCTGAACGCCATCATTCTCACGGCCATGGCGAAAGCGCCCTCCGACCGATTCCAGTCTGCCGAAGCCTTTCGCAACGCCATCCGCAACGTCCAGCAGCAGGCACAAGCGGCGACTGCGGCCACCGCGGAGCCTCCCTTCGTTCCCGTCAACGTCGTCGCACCCGTACCCCCCGCGAGGACGCATCGCGGCCTCTGGATCGGTGTCGGCGCCGCCACTGCTGTTTGCGCCCTGGTCGCGGCCGCGGTGCTCGTACCGAGAATGCATCCGATTCACGCCAGCCCTGACGCGCAGACGCCTTCTTCCGCAGCCTCGCAATCCGCACCGCAGCCACCCGCAACGCCCGATGCCACACCCACGCCGGTCGAATCCTCCGCCGCCACAGAACCAACGAGCGCAGCTGTCGCTGCCCCGGCTGTAAACCCGCAGGCCGAAGCCACGCGTGCCGCTCCGTCAGGTGCCGCGCCCAGGCACGCACCGGCTGCGGTACAGCACCACACGACCGGATCGTCGCAGTCCTCTGACCCGCCTTCTGGGGCCTTGCCGGCTCAGCCCCCGCAGCCAGCGCCCGCGCCGCCACCATCCGGACCATCGCCGGCAGAAGTGCAGCAGGTACAGGACCGTTATGCGAGCCTCGACTCCCGGGTGGGCGCCGCCGAGCACGGTGTACAGAGCATTCGTAGCCAGCAGCAGGCGCAGGGACTCGATCTTCGTGGCGACATCCTGGCCAGCATGAACCGCCTCGACTACGCGATGACCTCAGCCCGATCCGCTTTGAATCGTAACGATCTTACCGCCGCCGCTCTCTATATGGATCGTGCCGACAAAGAGCTGGCGACGATTGAACATTTCTTAGGCCAATAGGAGACATCCATCATGCGAAGAGCTTCCTTCACGCTCGCTCTCTTCCTTCTTGCCTCGGTCGCTCTGCCGGCGCAGGTACCCACCGCGCAGTCGGGGCCCCGCCATCGCATAGCCGTGCTCGACTTCAATTACGCCACCGTCATGAGCACATCGCAGGCCGTCTTCGGGACGCAGGTGGATATCGGCAAGGGAATTTCCGATATGCTCATCGATCGCCTCGTCAACGATGGCACATATCGAGTCATCGAACGGAATCAGATCGACAAGATCCTTAACGAACAAAACTTCTCGAACAGCAATCGCGCCGATCCCGCCACTGCTGCGAAGATCGGACACGTCCTCGGCGTCGACGCCGTAATCGTCGGCGATATCACCCAGTTTGGCCGCGATGATCAAAGCAGGAACGTCGGCGGCATGCTCGGCAAGTGGGGCTCCGGTTACGGTCTCGGCAACGTGGGCACACACTCCGCGAAAGCCGTTGTCGCCATCACCGCCCGCCTGATCGACACGAACACAGGCGAGATTCTCGCGTCAGCGACCGGCAAAGGCCAGTCGAAGCGATCCGGCACGAATCTGCTGGGCGGGGGGGCCGGAACCGGCGGCTATGGCGCCGGCGCCGCCGGAATGAACAGCAGCAACTTCGCTCAGACCATCATCGGAGAAGCCACCACCCAAGCCGTCACCGAGCTGGCGCAAAGCATTGTTGGCGATAATCCCAGACTTCCCACCGTGGCTGCCGCTCCCGTTGCAATCAATGCGCTCGTTGCCGACGCGTCCACCTCAGACATCATCATCAACGTGGGCAGCAAGGCAGGGGTCAAGGTCGGCGATAACCTGGTGATCTCCC
>DASSKX010000499.1:0-6247 GCA_035689925.1 Acidobacteriaceae bacterium | reverse complement strand
GCGGGTGGTGCATCCACCGGTGGTGCTGGGCCGCCTGGTGCGCGAGACCCGCCGGGGATTCGGAAAATGGATCGGCTACATCGACAAATATCTCCTGGCTTTTCCCTGGCTGCGCTGGAAGTGCCGCGGCGCGGGGCTCGTGCACGTATGCGATCACGCGAATGCGATGTACCTGAACTACGTAGGTCGACAACCGCGGCTGATCACGTGCCACGACTTGCTGGAGGTCAGGGCTGCGCGCGGCGAGCAGCCGGGACGCAGGGTTGGGATCATGGGACGGCGGCTGCAGCGGTGGATTATGAACTCGATGCGGAAGGCGCCGTATATCGTCTGCGTGTCGCGCAAGACGGCGGAGGATCTGCGGAAACTTGCTCCGGAGGTAGCAGGGCGGGTGACGGTGATACACCATGCGCTGAACTGGACGGCTCCTCCGGGGCGGAGGCTTCCGCTGGACGAGGTGCTGCGGAGCGTGGGTGCACGGCCGGGGGCTCCCTATTTCCTGCATGTGGGCGGGGGGCAGTGGTACAAGAACCGGCTAGGCGCGATCCAAATTTTCGCTGAGTTGCGCAAGCGCGCCGAGTTTCACGATGCCCAGTTTGTGATGGCCGGAGCCGATTTCCACGATGAGATGTGGGACTGGATCGAGTCGTGCGGCGTGACGGGAGCGGTGATTGAGGCGGGCCGTATTGCGGATGACGTGCTGGATTCGCTGTACCACGGGGCTTTGGCGCTGCTGTTTCCATCGCTGGAAGAGGGATTTGGCTGGCCGATTCTGGAGGCCCAGGCGTGCCAGTGTCTTGTGATTACGACGAATCGGCCGCCGATGACGGAGATCGCGGGTGGCGGGGCCATTCTGATCGATCCGGAGGATGTCGAGGGTGCAGCGGCGGCGATTGCGGAGCAGTGGCCGCAGCGGGAGGAACTGATCGCGCGGGCTTCCAGCAATTTTGCGAACTTCTCGCCGGAGCGGATGGCCCGAGCGTACTGCGAGGCTTACGAAGAGGCGCTGCGATTGACAGGGACAACGGCCCACTCAAAGGCGAGCTATGCCGCGAACCCGCGATAAGGTGCGTGGCCGGGCGGCCGCGAAGGTCTAACGCTTTTCGGGGTGGCTGCTGAGCAGCGATCGAACGGCTTCTGCCACAGAATGTGCTGAGAGGGTGGCGCGCCGGTTGGCGGTGGCGGCTCCGGGCTTCTGCGTGGCGGGATCGCCTTCAATGAAAATGGACGGGACGCCGAGGTTGTGGGCGGCATCGATGTCGGAGAGGGAGTCGCCGATGACGATGCTATTGGCGCGGGAGGCCCCGGGGAAGTCGCGGAAGGCCTGCTCGAAGAGGCCAGTCTTCGGCTTGCGGCAATCGCACTGATCCTTGTCGTGTGGGCAGTAGTAGAAGGCGTCAATGCGGGCACCGTGAGCGGCGAGGTGTTCCTGGAGGCGGGCGTGGAGGGCGTCAACATCGGCTGCGGTGTAATGCCCGAGCGCGATGCCGCGCTGGTTGGAGATGACGATGACGAGGGCTCCGGCGCGGTTGAGAGCGGCAATTGCGGATTCTGCGCCGGGCAGGATGTGGAAGTCGCTCCAGCGTCCAACGTACGCGCCCTCGGGCGGTTTGCGGTTGATGACGCCGTCGCGGTCGAGGAAGACACAGCGGATGTTGGGGAAGGCGGGGTTCAAGGGAGCTTGCACTTCATCCTTGTGTGGTGACTAGTATGATAACGAAAAGCCTGCCCGAAACAGCATTGCGGCTCATTGAAACGGAGAAATATGTCGTCGTCACCGGATTCTTCCAGCGTGTTTGAAAAGGCGATTGCCGAGCATCTGAATGTGATTCGCGCCCTGCCGGCGCAGCAGCCGATGCTAGAGCGGATTGCTGGGGAGATGACACGGGCCGTCTTTGCCGGCGGGAAAGTGCTGTGGTTCGGGAACGGCGGGAGCGCGGCCGATGCGCAGCATCTGGCGGCGGAGTTTGTAGGGCGCTTTCGCCGGGAACGGCGGGCGCTGGCGTCGATTGCGCTGACGACAGACACGTCGGTGCTGACGTCTATTGGTAACGACTACGGTTACGAATACGTGTTTCGCCGGCAGGTGGAGGCGCTGTGCGCGCCTGGCGACGTGGTGGTAGCGATTTCGACGTCGGGCAACAGTCGCAACGTGTGCCTCGGGCTGGAAGCGGCGAAGGCGCTGGGCGCCTTCACCGTGGCGTTTACCGGGCAGGGCGGGGGCGCGATGGCAGGCATGGCGGACGCGGCGCTCTGCATTGCGTCAAAGGATACGGCACGGATTCAGGAAGGGCATATCCTGTGCGGGCATATGCTGTGCGACTGGGTGGAGATCGCGGTGTGCGAGCGGCGAACGGAAGTCAAGGCCGGGCTTGAGGCTGGAGCGGCGCGATGATCCATAACCTGCATTCGGTCATTCAGCTGATTCAGGGAGAGTGGGGCCGCAAGCGCGTGCTGGTGCTGGGCGACGTCATGCTCGACCGGTACATCTGGGGGCAGGTGGACAGGATTTCTCCCGAGGCTCCGGTGCCGGTGGTGCATGCGGCGCGGCAGAACGAGCGACCGGGGGGCGCGGCTAACGTCGCGATGAATATCGCTGGGTTAGGCGCACAGGCGATGCTGTTCGGCTTCTGCGGGGACGACGGCGACGGCGCAGCGTTGCAGCAGTGCCTGGCCGGGAGCGGCGTGGAGGCGCAACTGACGCGGGTGGCGGGGCATCCGACGACGGCGAAGCTGCGAATTCTCGGCGGTAAGCAGCAGATGCTGCGGCTGGATACGGAGCGGGTGGATGGGTATCCGGCGGGGGCGTTTGCGGAGCTGGTTGCGGCGGTTCGGAAGCATCTGGCCCAGGCGGACGCTGTCGTGCTGTCGGATTACGCGAAAGGCGTGCTGACGCCAGAGGTTTGCCAGGCGGTGATTGCGGCGGCGCGCGAGCGGGGGATTCCGGTGCTGGTGGATCCGAAGCACCGGAACCTGGAGCGGTATCGCGGGGCGACGACGATTTGTCCGAATCTGGGGGAGCTGTCGCTGGCGACCGGCATACCGACGCGGGAGTTCGAGCAACTGTTGCGTGCAGGGCAGACGCTGGCGCGCGAGCTGGGTGTTGCGTATCTGACGGCGACGCTGAGCGAGAAGGGCATCGCGGTGCTGCGGCCGGATGCGCAGTTCATCGCGCCGGCGCAGGCGCGACAGGTGTTCGACGTTTCGGGCGCGGGCGATACCGTGATTGCGACGCTGGCACTGGCGCTGGCGGGCGCTCTGGAGATCGAGACGGCGGTGCAACTGGCGAACGTGGCGGCAGGCATCGTGGTGGGCAAGGTGGGGACCGTTCCGGTGACGCGGGACGAACTGCTGACCAGCCTGACTCCGGAGATTGGGCTGAAGGCGCAGGAGAAGGTGCTGGGGCTCGAAGCTCTGAAGGTGCGCGCGGCGGCGTGGCGTTCGGCAGGGGAGAAGATTGTCTTCACGAACGGGTGCTTCGATCTGCTGCACATTGGGCACATCACGCTGCTCGAGGATGCGCGGCGGGAGGGCGACCGGCTGGTCGTGGGCATCAACAGCGATGCTTCGGTGCGCGCGCTGAAGGGGCCGACGCGGCCGATCGTGGGCGAGCGGGAGCGGGGGCGGATTCTGGCGGCGCTGGCGGCGGTGGATGCGGTAATTGTGTTTGACCAGCCGACTCCGCTGGAGCTGATTCTGGCGCTGCGGCCGGACGTGATCGTGAAGGGCGGCGACTATCGTGAGGAGACCGTGGTGGGCGCAAAGGAAGTGCGCTCGTGGGGTGGTTCGGTGAAGATTGTGCCAACGGTCGAGGGTTTCAGCACGACGAAGCTGATCGCGAAGGCGATGGCTCCCGAGGCGGTCTGCGAGCCGGCGAGTAAGAATTAGGGACGCGCTCCAACCGGATCAGCCGAACGAAGCTTTGGAAAGCGCATGGCCTCGCGCGGCGACTTGGATGTCCGCTAATGGACGGCGCTGTACGGTTGCGAACGCCGGGGTCATGGCACAGACGGCCGGCGGCGAGAACAGGTCCTGGGCAGAGCCGGAAATAAAACCAGACAAATCAGCATTACCCCGGGCGAATGGAAAATCGTGAGCACCCCTCCGCGATCGGTCGGGCGACGGAGCGCCCATGGCCGCCAACGTGCTCCTCGAGTGGCCAGGGGGAGTCCATGGTCAAGCGTGCGTTTCTGTCGTTCCCGCTGGCGTGCTGTCTCACGAGCGCGGCGTGGGCTGCGGATCATCCGATGATGGGCGACTGGAAGCTCAATCCGCAAAAGAGCAGGCTGGTGGACGAAATGAAGGTGACGAGCCTGGGCGGGAACAAATACTCCTTTGATTTCGGGAGCGGTTCTGCGGAGACGATTGTTGCGGACGGGACCGATCAGCCCGGGATCATGCAGACGACGTTTGCCGTCACGCCGGTGAGCCCGGAGCAGTGGACGGTTGTGCGCAAGAAGGACGGCCGGGAGATGATTCGGGCCACCTGGACGCTGGACAAGGACGGCAAGACGCTGCAGGACGATTACACCCAGGTGGGCGATAACGGTCAGACGACGCATCTGGTGTACCACTACGACCGCAGAGGCGGCGATTCGGGGTTCGCCGGCGACTGGGTGAGCACCACGCAACAGATCGATACAGTCTACGTGATGCAGGTACGTCCGTTTGAAGGGGATGGGGTCTCGATTGTGCTCCCCTCGGCGGGGGTTACGAAAAACGTGAAGTTCGACGGCAAGGATTATCCGAACCCGGGCAGCGCGCAGCATGTGGTTTCCTCGGCGCAGCGCGTGAACGAGAAGACGATCTCGCTGACGGATAAGATCGGAGAGAACGTCGTGAGTACGCGGGAACTCAGCGTCTCCGAGGATGGGAAGACGTTGACGATGACCGTACATGTGCCTGGGAGAAGCGAACCGAATGTATTGGTATTCGAGAGAGAGTGAGACGGCGCGCGCATTTCATTGGTTGCGCGATGCGGTGGCGTTGGCCTGATTCGGTCCCTCTCCCATTGGTTCGAAATGTACGAGTTGGCCGTGAGTCGCTCAGAACTTGACTCGCCCGAACACGGACATTTCACCTGGCGCGGTGGCGTTCTGTCCGAGCTGCCGGTGACTCGCCAAACACAGCGGCCCTCGGTGAGTGGCTCGGCGAGGATGCGCTCATCGAAAATTGCTGGTCTTCCGGACTGAAGCTCGTCACCGTTCCTTCGCATGCGAAGTGGTTTGTTTTTGCCTCCCCTTGCACTTCTACAGGAGCTTGGCTATAGTTCCTGTAGAAGCGAAAGGGGGACGCAGTGCCAGGCGAGCGCATCGATCTTCCGCAAGGCACTCTGGACCTTCTCATTCTCAGGACGCTCGCCCCAGGCGCACAGCATGGCTGGGCCATTTCCGAGCGTGTTCAGCAGATTTCCGGCGACGTTCTGCGCATTCAGCAGGGCTCTCTCTATCCGGCGCTGCATCGCCTGGAGCGGCGTGGCTGGATCAAAGCGAAATGGGGCACATCAGAGAACAATCGGCGCGCCAAATACTATGAGCTGACCAGGACAGGCCAAAAGCAGCTGGCCACCGAGCAGGATGCGTGGGAGAAGCTGACCGCGGCCGTTGCCCAGGTCCTCCGGGCTGTCTAGGAGGTGTGCGGTGCTGAGCGATCTGTATATTCGCCTTCGTTCCGTCTTTCGCCGCGCGAAAGTCGAGGAAGAGCTTCATGACGAGCTGCGTTTCCATCAGGAGCAGCAGGCCGAGAAGTACATGCGCGCCGGCCTGAGCCGGGAAGAAGCGCTACGCCAGGTGCGCCTCGACTTCGGCGGTCTCGAGCAGGTGAAAGAGGATTGCCGCGACGCCCGCGGCATTTCGTTCCTCGAATCGCTTGCCCAGGACCTGCGCTACGGCCTCCGCATGCTCGCGAAATCGCCCGCTTTCACTGCGGTGATCATCCTCACCCTGGCGCTCGGAATCGGAGCCAACACCGCCATTTTCACCCTCGTCAACGCGGTCATGCTTCGTTCCCTCCCCGTGCGCGATCCGCAGCAACTGGTGGTCGCGCAATGGTCGGCACGCCACGGCCCGCAGAACCTTGGCATGACCGGCTTTGGAGACTGCGCCCATAACCACGAAGGCACAATCGGATGCATCGTGTCGTACCCGATCTTTCAGGAGATTCGCAACCACACGAATGTTTTTGCCGATGCGATGGCTTTCGTCGGGCCCGATCAGGTGGATCTCAGCGGCAATGGCGTGCCAACCAC
>DASSKX010000498.1:0-8913 GCA_035689925.1 Acidobacteriaceae bacterium | reverse complement strand
GTGTGGGCAAGGGCGACTATGTTGATTTCAGGTTCCTCGCGACCCCAACGGCCGAAACGCGCACGATCATCTCTTCAGTGCCGGTACAGAACGTTGTCGACAATTTCAACTGGAACCATGGGCGGCACGATTTTCAGTTTGGCGGCAACTGGCGACTGATCTACCAGAACCGCAACTCGGATGCAAACTCATACAACGGGGCGAGCACGAATCCGTACTGGCTGGGCGGAGACCCGCCGGATCCATCGGGGATCGGATTCGACTCGGTCGACAGCGGCTTCGGGAATTCGTACGTCATTGCCTATGCGAACCTGATGGGCACCGTGCCATCGGTCACGAACGTTTCGAATTACAACATTACCAGCCCCACTTCCGGCAATCTGCTTCCGGACGGTGCGTTCCTCGATCGCCACTTCAAGTCGAATGAGTTCGAGTGGTACGTCCAGGACGCGTGGCACGCGCTGCCGAACCTGGTGATCACGTTCGGTATCCGGCACACGCTGTTGCAAACGCCCTATGAGACGCGCGGCCAGGAGGTTGTGCCCACCATCGACACCCATACCTGGTACCAACAGCGCGAGACCGCGGCGCTGCAAGGGCAGGTTTTCGAACCAAACCTGACGTTCGCGCCAGCAGGCCCGAAGTACGGAAAGCCAGGCTTCTGGCCGATGTCGAAGAACAACTTTGCGCCGCGCCTGGCGATTGCGTATTCGCCTAATGGAAGGACCTCGATCCGGGCTGGGGCGGGTCTCTATTACGCACACTTCGGGCAGGGCGTGATCAACGCGTTCGATCAACACGGCGCTTTCGGCCTGAGCACGCAGATCACAAATCCGGCGGGCACTTACGGATATGAAGATGCGCCGCGGTTTACCGGGCGCGCCAGCATTCCTTTCAGCAACGGACCGTTCCCTTCGCCCGTGACCTATCCGTATGCACCGCCGGCTGACCCGATCACCGGGTTTGCCATCACGTGGGGACTGGATAGCAAGATGAAAACTCCGTACATGGAGGCTTTCAACTTCTCCATCCAGCACCAGTTCTCGTCCCACTGGACTCTCGAGACGGACTACGTCGGTACCATGGGACGCCATCTGCTGCAGAGCCTGGACCTGACGGAACCTGTCGATTATGTCGATCCGCAGGGCGGCGGCGATTACTACCATGCGGGCACCGAGCTATCCAAGCTGGTGGATGCGAATGCCGGAGATCCCACAGCATCCGTTCCGTCCATTCCATACTTTGAGAACGTATTCCCGTGGATGGCCGGTTTCGATTATGCCGGCGAGAGCGCGACCCAGGCGATCTACACGAACGAATGGGCGCCCTTCCGCGCCAACCTGGGCGCGACGACATCGCTGTCGGATCTCGATCTCTATGGACCGTTCTTCGGGTTCTATCCGGCACCCGCGAACTGGCAGCCTCATTTCTGGCAAAACCAGTTCTCGTCGCTGTATGCACTCTCTACGATGGGCATGAGCTACTACAACGCGTTTCAGGCCACGCTTCGGCATCCCATGGCGAACGGGCTGCAACTGGACGTGAGCTATACATTGTCCAAGTCTCTCGACTACGGTTCGGATGCGGAACGGAGCACCGAGTTCAGCACCAGCAATTCGGGAGATTCGTTCAGTGACATCATCAATACGTGGAGACCGTACCTGAACAAGGGCGTATCCGACTTTGATACGAAGCACCTGCTGACCGTCGACGCCGTCTATCAATTGCCATTCGGGAGAGGGCGGCGCTATTGGAGCAACGCGAACCACTTCGCAGATGCGCTGATCGGTGGCTGGCAGCTGTCCGGCATCAATCGCACAACGAGTGGACTTCCCTTCTCGCTGTTTGAGCCGGGCTGGACGACTGACTGGCAGATCGAGTCTTACGGCGTCGTGACCGGTAAGGTAAAGATGCGCCGTCACTTTGACCAGAATGGTGAGCCGCAGTTCTTCGATGACCCGAACGCGATCAACACCGGCGTGAACACCGGCGGGCCAGTCCGTCTGCCGTATCCGGGCGAGGCGGGCCAGCGGAACAATTTCCGCGGCGATGGCTACTTCAGCATCGACAGCGGATTATCGAAGGCGTGGTCGCTGGGCGAGTACGGTGGGCTGAAGTTCGACTGGGAAGTCTACAACGTCACGAACACCGATCGGTTTGATCCACAGTACGTCGGGTCGGGCCTGACCAACGGTAATCTTGGCGTGGCCAGCGTTCTGCTCAGCCAGCCGCGGCGGATGCAGTTTGCGCTGCGGTACGACTTCTGACGGAAGCCGGTAACCAGTAAAAAATCGGGCCTCAAAAAAAGGCGTCGGAGAAATCCTCCGACGCCTTTATTCTTGTGACAACCACCCACGCAAGACCTGCCCTGCTGTACGGCTTGAAAGGATTTTCATGCGCGCTTGCCGCCGCCTGCTCTTCGTGTATTCAACGCTCGCCTTCTGCCTGGCCGCTGCGGCGCAGGTCCCAATTCCTGCTGCGGTACTTGGGCATAGTCCCGGCGATGATTACTACCTCGCCAACTACGAAGAGGAGATCCAGTACTTTCATGCGCTGGCGGCACATTCGGACCGCATCCGGATGTTCACGGTCGGCAAGTCGACGGAGGGGCGCGACATTGAGGTGGCGGTGATCTCGTCGCCGGAGAACCTGGCGCATCTGGACGAGCACAAGGCCACGGCTCGCAGGCTCGCCACGGCGGATGGCCTGAATGACGAACAGGCGCGGGATTTGGCGCGGACCTCGAAGGTGATTGTGCACATTGACGGCGGGCTGCACGCGAACGAGGTTGCCGGGCCGCAGCACTCCATCGAACTGGCGTACAAGCTGGTATCAGCGCAGAACGATCCGGAGATCGACAGCATTCTGAAGAACGTGATCCTGCTGCTGTGGCCGACACTGAATCCGGACGGGCAGGACATGGTGGTGTCGTGGTACCGGAAATATGTGGGCACGCGGTATGAGGTGAGCCCGATGCCGTGGCTCTTTCAGGATTATGTCGGCCATGACAACAACCGCGACGGCTACATGCTGAACATGAACGAGTCGCAGGTGGTCACGAACACGGAGCTGGATTTCAGCCCGGTCCTGTTCTACTGCCAGCACCAGACGGCGCCCTTCCCTGCCCGGATCTGGATTCCGCCGTTCTCGGATCCGATTTCGTCGAACATCAGCCCGTATGTGCGGAGCTGGTTCAATGTGATCGGGACGAACATGACGGCGTATCTGGACGCGCACCAGATGCCGGGTGCGATCAGCGAATCGCGCTTCGACAACTGGTATCCGGGCTTCGTGGATTACGCGGGGTCCTTCCGGAATGAGATTTCGTTCTTCACGGAGACGGCGCTTTACCGGTACGCGACGCCGCGGTTCTACACGGTCGATGAGTTCCCTAAGGACATGCAGGACCTGAAGGCGCTGACGATGTACACGACGCCATGGCGCGGTGGCTGGTGGCATCTGCGGGATGCTGTCGATTACATGGTGGCGGCCTCCATGTCGGTGCTGGACACGGCGGCGCGGTATCGCGAGACGCTGCTCTACAACCGATACCAGGCAGCACGGGACAACATTCAGCGCTACGAGCAGGAGCCGCCATTCGCGTACGTGATTCCCAGCGTGCAGGCGGATGCGCCCGAAGGGCAGCTGCTGGCGCGCATTATGCAGGAGAACGGGATCAGGATTGACGAGTCGGAGGCGGGATTCCACGCAAACGACCGTGATTACCCAGCGGGATCGTGGGTGATCCTGATGAATCAGCCGTACTCGGCGTTGGCGAAGGAGCTGTTCGAGGTGCAGCGGTATCCGTCGGCGCTGTTCACGGACAGCAATAAGCCGGTGGATCTGCCGTATGACGTCACCGGTTGGACGCTGCCGCTGCAGATGGGCGTGCGGGCGGATGCGATCACTGACCCGCTGACGCCGGAGGAACTGGGAAAGCTGAAGCCGGTGACGGCACTCGATCCTCCGCCGACGGAAGTTTCGGGCGCGGGGAGCGTGTTCGTGGTGAGCCACAGGCCGAATGCGAGCTTCCGGCTGATGAACGATGCACTGACGCAGGGCGGATCAGTGGCTTTTGCGCAGGAAGAGACCAGGACGCCGGAGGGGACGGAGAGAGGCGCCATCGTGATTACCGGTCTGAACCGCACGGCGGTTGGGGATCTCTCGAAGAAGTATGCGGTATCGGTGTTGGCCACGGAGAAGGCGCCGGAGCACACGATTGTGCTGCACAAAGCACGCGTGGGGCTGTACCGGCCGTGGGACCCGTCGATTGACGAGGGCTGGACGCGGTGGATTCTGCAGCAATACGGATATGCGCCGATCAGCCTGTACAACGCTGACATGCGCGCGGGCGGGCTGCGGGATCGCGTCGACGTGCTGATCCTACCCGATATGCGGGTCAGTCAGCTCATGGAGGGCTTCCGGGAAGGCATTGTGCCGGGGCAGTATGCAGGCGGCCTGGGAGACATTGGTCTCGACAACATTCGGGAATTTGTGCGGCAGGGCGGGACATTAATCGCGTTCAACGAAACAGCGGCGGCGCTGGTGCCGATGCTGTCGCTGCCGGTGAAGAATGTGCTCGATGGCGTGAAGAGTGACAAGTTCTTTTGCTCGGGCGCGCTGCTGCGGGTGGAACTGGAGTCGACGGATCGACCGGCAACGTGGGGGCTGCCGGGTGAGCCTGTGGTGATGTTCGAGCGGGGACCGGCGTTCACCACGGATAAGGATTTTCGTGGCGCGGTGCTCGCACGGTATCCGGAGGACAGCGATCCGCTGGAGAGCGGACTGCTGCTGCATCCGGAAGCCATCGAGAACAAAGTCGCTGCCCTGGAACTCCCGTACGGTCAGGGTCACATCTACCTGTTCGGATTCAAGCCGCAGTGGCGGGCGCAGTCTCACGGGACCTACAAGTTTTTCTTCAACGCGCTCTACAAATACGAGGAGCCTCCTTTCCCAAAGCCTGCTTCGGCGCAGACGAAAGAAATCAAGGCGGAGTAGGCTGGGCACAGACCAAACCTTGTCGAAGATCGCTGATCTTCGAAGCGCCGGAGACTTGGCTTCTCTCCGGCCGGCTTGCGTTTGTGTGCGTCGAGTAGTACGTTTGCTACTCTCCAGCAATCCAGTTCCCCCTAGGTCCCACTCCCCGCAAACACACGAAAGAGGAGAAGAGGATGTTCACGCGTATCATCACGATCGCATCATTGGGCTGCGCCGTTTTGTTCAGCCCCGTTGGAGCCTCAGCGCAGGCTTCCGGTCAGGATCAGACCTATTTCACCTATGTCGCGCAATGGGCAGTGCCGCGCGGAGACTGGGCGGCGTTTGAAAAAGCCGAGAAGGACGACAATGCCACGATGCAAAAGCTGGTCGCCGACGGAACGATCATCGCCTGGGGTGACGAGGCCGCCCGTGTCCACACTGAAGACGGGTTTACGCACGCGGATTGGTTTACGGCGACCAGCCGCGCCAATCTGCTGAAGGCTCTGGAACAGCTGATGGGCAACTCGACAGCGCCGGCGTTTCAGGCCGTGACGAAGCACGCCGATTTATTTCTGCATACGCTGGCGCACAACGGCAAAACAGCTACGAATGGCACGGGATATCTGCGTGTGGCGTTCTGGCAGGTAAAGCCGGGCGAGGGCGATGCGCTGGAAGGACACTTCAAGTCCGCCCTGAAGCCGACGCTCGATCGGGACGTGGAGAACGGAACGCTGCTGATGTACAACTTCGATACGGAAGACATCCACACGGCGGAACCGGGCGGCTACAACCTGGCGATGCTCTTCCCCGATGGAGCGGCAATCGACAAGTTCTATGACGACCTGAAGGCAGCGGGAAAAGACAATCCAGCAGTTGAACAAATCCTGGACAGCCTGATGGTCGCAAAAGCGCACCGGGATACATTCGGTAGGGTGACGGCGTACGCGCACAAATAGCATGCGATCTGAAAACGAAAGGGCCGGGCGATGGAGCCCGGCCTTTTCTTTTCGAGGAGGTACAACGACTACTGTTGGGCGGATGCGGCTTCGAGAGCGTGAGCATCAACTTCCGCCGCGCGCTTGTGAAGCTGGTGATGCAGGCAATAGAGCGCGAGTTCGAGCCGGTCGGAGACGCCGAGTTTGTCGTAGATCTTGCGCAGGTAGTTCTTGACCACCTGCTCGGTGGTGCCGAGCTGGTAGGCAATCTCCTTGTTGCGCTTGCCCTGGGTAATGCCGGCAATGATCAGCATCTCTTTCTGATTCAGGCGAGGCTGATTGCGGGGATTCACGAGTTGCGTCGCCTGCGAACGATAGGCTTCAATGACCCAGTTGACCGACTGGTTGTCGATCCAGGTTTCTCCCGCGGCGATCTTGCGCACGCACTTGACGAGCAGATCGGGCGAGATAGAACGAGGGATGATGCCGCGCACGCCACGGCGGTACAGATCGACGGTGTGGGCTTCGTCGGTGGAGGCAGCCTGCACGATGATCTTGAGGTGCGGAGCGAGACGGACCAGTCCGGGAACCGCATTCGCGGTGCCGGTGATCATAGAACCTTCGAGGAGGAGAACGTCGGCAGGATTACGCTGTACGGTCTCCTGAAGCGCCTGGAGGCTGTCCGCCTCGGCGACAACGGAGATGCCCGTTTCAGGACCGAATACCTTGCGCATACCCACGCGATAGATCGCCTGCGAATCGGCCAGGATCACGCGAACCATGGCGGCGGTGGCGGCCTGCGGGGCGGCGGCGGGGTGCTCGGCACTATTAAAACCGTTTGTCTGCGTCATAGCGTGTTGTCAGAACCCTATTGAAATCGATAATCGTCAATCACGGCCGCGGCAAACGGCTGTCCATCCTGGAAGCAGGAGCGGACGACTCTGCCAAAGCAGTGAACGGCAGCGGTTACTGAAAACCCCAGCGTTCCCGCCGGAATCTCCACGAGAAACTCGATTTCCTGCCCAACCCGCAGTGGCTCAGTGACCTGCAACAGCACGCCGCTTGCGGAAAGGTCTTCCGTGATGGCCTGAATTTCCCGGCCATCGCAGAGCAACGTAACGCGCAAATGCAGCGGATAGCGAGTGGCACCGCGGTACGGACGCCAGTCTCGCGCACCGAATACCGGACAAGTTGCGGATTCCATCGGTATCACTCCAGGGCGTGTTTCCCTACAGTACCCGCAAATGGATCGGTCAACTAATTACCAAAGTTTACATGCGCGATTCCATTTGTAAACCGAAGATTTCCGGCTTGCAATGACCTGAAAGCTGTAGATGGCGCGCCGGCAGGGGTATCCGGCGTATGTGTACCTGATGAGATAACTGCCTTGCCGGCAGGAGGTTAGTTCGGGAAATAAGCCGCGGAAGCCCCCACCCAGGATTGCCCCCGATTGTGGTCCACGCCCATCATTTTGCCTCGTCCGAGGCGAACGAGGGAGATTACCGGTGTGAGGTAACCACGGTCAGGCCAGACATAGAGGATGCGGATCTCGGCTTGAGTGGGACCGGCCGGCGTCTCGATGACGGGCTCGAATTCCACCCGCTCCTGGAGCAGGTAATTACCCCGGCGCTCAGAAGGGATACAGCGGAGCTGGTCTTCGGTAGGGGCAAAGATAATTCCCTGCCCTGCAAAGGAATACAGCGGTTTCAAGATCCACTGGTTGCGGTCTGCCGGGAGACGTTCCCGGTACGCACCGTTCGCGTTGGTGAACCAGTCGCTGAGAAACACGGCCGGCGGCACCGCGGGGTGATCCAGGTAGGGCAGGGCAAATTTGCTGATGTGAAAGTACCAGTTGGGATGGCCTGCCCATTCAACATTGAACGGCTCCCGGTAATCGAAGCGGAGACGGATCTGGCGCTCGAGGAGTTCGTCAACGATGGCACGGTTATAGATACGGCGGATTGGGGCGCGGCGGCGGCCGTTGCGGTAGCACAGACGGGGCGAGGAGCTGTTCGAAAAAGGGTCAACGTGGTCCTCAGGCTCGATATCCGCGATGTCAACAACACCGATGCCGAGGCGCTCTGCAGTGATGTTGAAATCGGGCAGAGTCTTCTGGGTTAGGGGAGTGACGTCGGCGAGCACGACCGTATCGGGATCGTGGTGACCCACGATCACCTGCTGCAAGAGCTTCCAGTAGCGGGCCTCGTCGAGACCACCGAGGAAAAAGCTGAGGTTCGATGGCAAATCGAAAGCGGTACGGTAGGCTTCGCTGAGAAGCCACTGGAAGCCAAAGACTGAGGGAAAGGCCTGCATCTCGACAAGGCAAGGCGCAAGGTGACCCTTCGCATCGCGAGCCAAGCCGAAATCAGCGGTCAGAAAATGCGGATGGGAATCCTGATTGGCCGCGCGCCAGCGCTCCGGAATGGCTGCGAGGGAGCGGGTCATGTATTCGGGATTGGCGAGGAGGCGGTGCGTCAGATTCGTACCGATGGCAGCCATCTCGTCGAGGAGTTGCTTTGGGAAGAAGCACGGCGTCTCCGCGATAGCGAACGAGACATGCGCGCGCGATGTGGCGTCGAGGCCATGAAGCATGGCGCGGTAGGCCTCCGGACGAAAGCGGCAGCAATTAAAGTCTCTGCGCAGATCGGCGATCACAGGAAGAGGGTAAAGCGAGGGCCGGGTGGCAGGCAATCAGGAACCAGGCCGAAGCAGGACTGGTGCCGAAGTGCCATCCCTGCGACCTGATGTATTAGGCAACTGTGACGAATATCACAGGGAGTCCGGGGCGACAACAGGGATTCTGCTGAAGTCTCCCTGGGCTTCGGTGTCAGACCTCACCAGTAAGGATCGAACGAATGATGAATCGCAGAGGGTTCTTGAAGGGGATCGGGCTGGCTGCCGCGAGCAGCAGTATAGGGCACGCCAATGATGTGGAACGCAAGCCGGCCGGTCCCATACGGGCCTTCACATTTGCTTTCTTCACCGATGTGCACGTGCACCA
>DASSKX010000497.1:0-5103 GCA_035689925.1 Acidobacteriaceae bacterium | reverse complement strand
TCTCCGCCCCCGCCGGATGCGTGACCGACGTTCCCGCCTCCCGAATGCGGTCGCCCTCCACCAGCACCTCGCCCGGCGTCACGATCCGCCCCGCCTGCACATCGAACAGCCGCGCCGCATGCAGCACAATCGACTTCGGGTGCCCCATCTCTCCTGCGTTGGGAGACAGGGGCGTTTCATTCTGTGCAGCACGCGAAGCAGTCAGCCCCAGCAACAGGGCAGGGAACAACCAGCGGGAAGCTTGCACGGCAATCCCTCCAAACGGCTCACCAGAATAGCAGGGCCTGGGTCCCCGGCAAGCCTGCTCGCCCGGATGACGGGTCACCGCCCGAAGGCATAGGTCAGCTGCAGTACGCCGTTGTCGATCCCCGGATTCTCAAACGCGGTTCCGTGATTCGAAATGTGATGAATCCGCCAGTCCAGCCGCAGCGAACGGGCCGCCGTCTGGAACCATTCCACCCCGAACCCAAAATCAAACGTGAAGTTGAATGCGCCCGAATACACCGTCGGGATGGCCTTCGTCGAATACAGGTATCCGCCGTGGCCGATCAGATACGGCTGCAGCTGGCGTTGCGGTCGAAAATTCCACTGGAAGCCCACCGGCGACATCGCCTGCCCGACCGTCCACCGCCTCCCGCGGCAGAAAAACAAATCGGTGCCGCTGTAAACGGTACCCTGCGGATCCGTCTCCTGGTACGGCTCCCGGAACTCCCCACATTGCACCAGTGGATCGAGATTCTTCAGCGTGAACGTTGCCGGCTTCGGAGAAGTCTGGGTCACGACCTCTTCCGTCATCGGATCGCTCTCCAGCGCCACCGGCATAACCTCGGCGCTGTACTGCCAGTTCACGCGCGGCCCGGTGAGCAGCCGTCGATTGTAGACGACGCCAAACTCCAGCAGCTTACGCCGCTCGGCATCGCCCAGCAGGATGTGGCTCGAGTCGTTCGAATACGCCAGGAAGACCCCAAACGCATTTTTGCGTTCATATAGCCCGCGCGTGTCCTGCGCCACAGCGGACCAGGCCGTGAGCGCACACGCAAGCAGCGTCGCCACGCGGATCAGCGAAACCGTTCGGGTGCGGGACAACAATGCGGCGACTCCGCCTTCCTGCGTCTCTGGTTCAACCATGGGGCCGGGCAGAATTCACAGTGTAGCGCAGCCCTCGCAAGGGGTATCCCCCTGCCGCCTCCGTTCATGTTCAGCCGCATCTTGCCGATGCTATGCTTGCGAGCAAATGGACCCCGCAGCCATCGCAGTCCGCGACCTCACCCGCCGCTTTGGCGACTTCACCGCTGTGGACGGCATCACGCTGAGCGTCGCGCCGGGCCAGTTTTTCGGATTCCTGGGCCCCAACGGAGCCGGCAAGTCGACCACCATCAAAATGCTCACCGGCCTGCTCGCCCCCACGTCCGGCCATATCGAGCTTCTCGGCCTCGACTTCGCCCGTTACCCCGTCGAACTCAAGCGCCAGATCGGCGTCGTCCCCGAGGGCCTCGCGCTCTTCGGCCGCCTCACCGCGTCGGAGTACCTCCGCTTCGTCGGCCGCATGTACGGGCTCGACCGCGCCACTGTGAACCGCCGCACGGACGAGCTGCTCGACTTTATGAACCTCGCCAGCGAGCCGAAGAAGCTGGTCACCGATTTCTCTCACGGGATGCAGAAGAAGCTGGCCCTCGCCGCCGCGGTCATCCACGGCCCGCGCATTCTCTTTCTCGATGAGCCCTTCGAAGGCGTCGACGCCATCGCGGCCGGCACACTGAAGGCCATGCTCCAGCGCATGACCGAGCGCGGCGCCACCATCTTCCTGACCTCGCATGTGCTGGAAATCGTGGAGCGCCTCTGCAGCCACGTCGCCATCATCCACCAGGGACGCCTCGTCGCGAATGGCTCGCTCGACGAACTCCGTGCCGGCGTCTCGGCGGGTATCTCCGAACGCGGCGAGAAGCTCACCCTGGAAGAAATGTTCCTCCGCATCGTCGGCGGCAGCTCCGCCGAGTCCACGGAAGAAGCCCTGCAGGAGCTCTCTTGGCTGACCTAGCTCCCATCCTGGGCCCAGCCGTTCGGCCCGGAGCCTTCTCCCCCCTCGCGCGGCGGCAGTACGCCGCCATGGTCTGGGTGCAGAGCCGCATCTTTCTCAACAGCTTCCGCACCATGCGCGGAGGCTTCGAACTGGGCGCGCGCGTCCTCAGCATCGGCTTTTTCATCCTCGTCTCTATCGGACCCTCCATCGGCATGGGCTTCGGCGCCTATCAGGCCGCCTTGCGCGGCCGTGGGGTTGGCATCGCCATCCTGCTCTGGGTTCTCTCCGCCGTTTGGCAGTTTTTCTCCGCCCTGGCCCCCGCCATGGCCGGACAAAACCCCGAGCTCAGCCATCTGCTGCGCTATCCCGTCAGCTTCGGCTCGTGGATGCTGCTCTACCTCGTCTACGGCATCGGTTCGCCGTCGACGATGATCGGCTTTCTCTGGACCGTCGGCATCGGCTGCGGCATCATCGCCGCCCGTCCTGACCTCGCCCTCACGGCCGTCCTCACGCTTTCCGTCTTTCTCCTCTTCAACATCCTGCTCTCGCGCACGATCCTCTCCTGGATTGAGCGGATCATGGCGCAGCGGCGCACCCGCGAAATCATCACCGCCGTGCTGCTCGTCTTCGCCCTCGCCGCGCAGGCCTTCAACCCCGCGCTGCATCAGAGCCGCCACGGCCTGCCCTACGGCCTGCGCCAATCGACCATCCATCGCATCGCCGAGCGCGCCTGGATCGTGCAGCAGTACCTGCCCCCCGGCCTGGCGACGGACTCCATCCGGGAACGCCTGGAACAGAAGGGCACCGGCGCCCTTCCCCTCAGCGGACTCGCCCTCTGCACCCTCGCCGTCGCGGGACTCCTTGCCATCCGCCTGCGCTCCGAAAGCCGCGGCGAAAACTTCAGCGAGACCGCCCGCCGCGAGGTCGCGCCATCAGCCCGGACCCGCCGCCCGCCCCTTCTCGATTACTCCGGCCCCGTGGGCGCTGTCTTCGAGAAGGATCTCCGCTATCTGCTGCGCAGCGGCCCCATGCTCTACGCACTGGCCGTCCCGCTGGTGATGGCGTTTGTGCTCGGCGGCGCCTTCCACTCCGGCTCCTTTTCCGCGATTCGCAGCGGATACGCCCTGCCGCTGGGCATCGTCTGGGCCTTCATGGGCCTCACGCAACTGGTCAGCAACAGCTTCGGCGCCGAAGGCCTGGGGATGCAGTTCTACTTCCTCGCGCCCACGCCGGTGCGAACCGTCATGCTCGCGAAGAACACCCTCCACCTGGTCCTCTTCGCCCTTGAAGCCATCCTGATCACCGTGATCGTCCTCTACCGTTTCGGCCCGCCGCAGCCGCCCATCGCCACCGCCACGCTGGCGTGGATCCTCTTTGCCATCCCGCTTTACCTCACCATCGGCAACATCCTCTCCATCCTCATGCCTTACCGCGTCAACATGACCCGCATGCGGCGCCAGGAGTTCTCCCTCGGCAACGGAATGCTCAGCATGCTGTCCCAGGCCGCCATCCTCGCCATCGGCTCCGCCGTCATGGTGCCCTGCGCGGTCCTCGGCCACCCATGGCTCGCCACGCCCATCCTCCTGGCGCTTGCTGGCGTCAGCATCGCGGCATACCTGCACACGCTCTCCCGCATCGAAGGCATGATGGAGACGCACCGCGAGGCACTGATCCGCGATATCGCCAAATAACGCCTGCGATTGACGGAACTTTTCCCGCGGGGCTATGCTGCACCGCACATGGAGATTTCAGGCAAAGTCGGCACCCTGCTGCGTAACAAATCAGGGGAGGTCTGGTCGCTCGATCCCTCCGCGTCCGTCTACGATGCCATCCGCCTCATGGCCGAAAAGTCCGTCGGCGCGCTGCTCGTCATGCGCGACGGCAAGCTGATCGGTATCGTCTCCGAGCGCGATTACGCCCGCAAGGTCGTTCTCCAGGGCCGTAACTCGCACGACACGCCCATCGCCGACATCATGAGCAGCCCCGTGCTCACCGTCACTCCCGCGCACACCATCGAAGAGTGCATGCGGATCGTCACCGAACAGCGCTTTCGCCATCTCCCGGTCATCGACGGCGACCGCGTCATCGGCATCGTCTCCATCGGCGACCTGGTGAACTGGGTGCTCACCGAGCAGCAGGAAACCATCCGCCACCTCGAAGCCTGGATCTCCGGAACTTCGGCTGCTTAGCGTACGCGGGTGGTCCATGTCTCCCGCAGTTGGAGACATGGGTGTACGCGACCGGCCAACTACGCCAGTTCGTAGCCCGCGAAGAAGTACCCGATCTCGAACTGTGCCGTCTCCTCGGCATCCGACCCGTGGATCGCGTTCTCCTCGATCGACCCCGCATACTTCTTCCGGATCGTCCCCTCGTCCGCGTTCGCCGGATTCGTGGCGCCCATCAGCTTGCGCAGATCGGCAATTGCGTTCTCCTTCTCCAGCACCATCGCAATGATGGGTCCCGACGACATGAACGTCGTCAGCGAGGGGAAGAACGGCCGCTCTTTGTGAACGTAATAAAAACCCTCGGCCTGCGTCTTCGATATCGACAGCCTCTTGATCGCGACAATCCTGAATCCGGCCTTCTCGATCTCGGCGAGAATCGCCCCGGCATGCCCCTTACGAAATGCGTCCGGCTTAATGATGCTGAAAGTACGCTGCGCCATAGTAGCTTCTAGCCTCTAGCTCTTAGCTTCTGGCCTCTTGCGAGGACAGGTTGAATTCTCTTGCGCAAGACACTGCTTCTTGGGTCCCAGCCCCTTCCGAGGCCGGTTTGAAATGATGTTCGTTCAGGAAAACACGGACAGCTCGGTCCCACACCGACGGAGCTAACAGCTAATAGCTAGCAGCTAATAGCTATTTCCCAATCACCTTCGCCACCTTCTCCCCGATCGCCGCCGGACTCTCCACCACATGAATCCCCGCCGCCCGCAGCGCCTTCATCTTCTCCGCCGCCGTACCCTGCCCGCCGGAGATGATGGCGCCCGCGTGGCCCATGCGCCGTCCCGGAGGCGCGGTCTGCCCGGCGATGAAGCCGACCACCGGCTTCTTCACGTGCTCCTTGACGTACGCCGCGGCCGTCTC
>DASSKX010000496.1:0-3896 GCA_035689925.1 Acidobacteriaceae bacterium | reverse complement strand
TCTGGAGGAGGTCTTTGATGTGGAGCGTCTGCCGGTCGCGAACGGCAGCGTTCAGTCGTATCAGCTCATCCGCGGCGTGCTGGCCGCATACGCCTGCTCCGCGTCATTTCTGGTGCTCTGCGACCAGCGCCGTCCCGATATGGCCGAGCGCTGGTTCAGCGTCCTCGCGGCGGTGCGGCAGGCCACGCTGCGCACCCGCATGGCGCTGCTCACCTGGCAGGATCTGAGCGTCACGCTGCCCCGCGCGGTGCAGAAGTTTCTGGACGAGAAGTACGGGATCCGCGCCTGAGCCGCTACTTCGCCAGCGCGCTCAGGTCCGCGCCCTGCGGAATCTGCGTCAGACGGTACATCAGCAGCGCATCGCGCTTGGCATTGATCGGCTGAGTCGACAAGTCAATCGTTTCGCCCGGCGCGTGTGCGCCCAGACCGGTGGCCCCAACGCCCGCAAGGCCGGGGATGAGGTCCGCAACAAAAGCAATATCGCCGGCGCCGCGTTTCATCGGATCCAGCTCCGGCATCGTCGCGAACCCGAGACTCGCATTCGCCTGGTTGAGCAGGCGCAGCAGCGCGCGGCTGGCCTCGGTCGGCGCCATCGCCGGATATCCCTCGCCGAAGTGAATCGTCGCGTTCGTCTTCGGCAGATGCTCGGCGACGATCTCCTGCATCTTCTTCTCGACGCGCTCCGTCTGCTCGTTCGAAAGCGTGCGAATGTCGCCGCTCGCGTACGCCGCAGGAGAAATAACGTTGGGTTTGCCCGTCGCCGTGCCGTTGGTCCCCGTCTCATCGATGGTGTAGCTCGACCCGCCCAGAACCAGGCCAACGTTGTAGGTCAGGTAAGGTTCGGGCAACTGCGTCCGGAATGCGTCGAGGAACCGCGCCAGCTCATAGATGGCGCCATCCCCCTTATCGGCCGAGAAAATGCCCGAGGAGTGGCCGGTCTCGCCCGTTGTGCGGATCGTCCAGTCAATCGAGCTGCGCCGGCTCACGCTGCCGTAGAAGACGCCATCGATGCGCGGCGTGCCTTCGAACTCCAGCGCGACGTCACTGTGGTGTGCTGCGGCGATCATGTCGCCCCGCGAGATGGACGCCGGCTCGCCGTGCGCTTCCTCATCGCCGCTCAGCACCACCGTGATTGCGGCGCGGTTCAGCACGCCGGCCGCCTGCATGGCCTGCAGTGCGGTCAACATGATGACCAGGCCGCCCTTCATATCGTTCACGCCGGGTCCGGTGCCGATGTTTCCGCTGACGGTGTATTTCTGGAACGGGCTGTTCTTCTCGAAAACCGTGTCCATGTGGCCGATGAGCAGCATGCGCTTGCCGCACTGCCCCGGCTGCGGGCACGGATGATCGGCGACCAGCACGCCCGCGCGCTGCACCTGGTCCATCGGAATCCAGTGCACGTCAAAGCCCAGGTCGCTGAGCTGGGCGCCCATGATCTTCGCCACCGCCCGCACGCCCTCCAGATTGTGCGTTCCGCTGTTGATATCCACCAACTTCTCGAGCAGCGCATTCGATTCCTGCTGGTGAGCATCGATATACGCGACCATCGCCTCCTCCGGCGGAGAAAGCGGCTTCTCGGTCTGCGCGGAGAGCGAAGCAGCAAGGTCTGCAATCACAAGGCCAATGAGAAATCTGCGTACGATCATCATCACCGTGAGATTACCAGCAGCTCCGGCGTTGCCGGCGCAAGCGGGCGAAACCTCGCCGCAAACTGCGCGTGAGAGCAAAAATCCGCAGCAGCTCTCGCATCTAACGAAACAGAACGGCTGAAAACCTGACGTGCTGATCGCGCCAACCGGCGCCGTCGGGGCCAGTGCGCCCAGCGACCGCCGCTTCGCCAATCCTGTCCAGCCGAATCCTGCACACGGAGTTGTCAACGATGCGCTGTGAGGTCCCCAACGTCGACCGTGTGTGCGTACGGTGGACGATCGGCAACGTGCGCCCGCGCGGATTTGAGATGCTGCGTCTCTCCATTGCCTGTGCCGCGCAACTCTTCGGCCCGCAGGCGCGTTACGTGGTCTGCGTCAACTCCATCGCTGTGGATGACGCGCAGCGGCGTACCGGGGCTCTGCCCATTGACGTCGAATGGCGGCACATCACGCTCGCAGAAATGCCGCTGTTCCTCCGCGCACATCTTGACGTTGGACTCTGCGAAGGCACGGGCTGGAAATTCGCGCCATTGCGCCTCGATCACGACCGCTATGAGCTGGCGCTCGACAACGACTGCATTCTCTGGAAGCTTCCCGATGGGATCCGACGCTGGCTCAACTCGGAGTGCGGCGGCGTTCTCGCTGAGGACGTGACGCGCTGCCTTGGCAGCTTCGACGCAGTTTGCCCGCCGGGCGCCTACAACTCCGGCATTCGTGGCCTTGCGCCAGGCTGCGACTGGGAAGGCGCTCTCCATGCCGCGCTCAGCGAAGCACATGCGAAAGCCGGTACGGGGCTACAGCTGTTCACGGAACTTGATGAGCAGGGCCTGCAGAGCGCTGCGATGTTCCGCTGCGATCCGCTGCATGTGGTCAGCACGCGCGAGGTCAGCATCTGCTCGCCCTTCTGGCCGCGTTCGCCGGAGTTCGGCGCCTGCGGGGCGCACTTCGTCGGCATGAACAGCCGGCACACGGCGTGGGATTACTACGACCGCCCCGCTGATCTCTGGCTCGACGAGCACTGGGCACGCTGCCGGCCGCGGCTGTACGCGATCGCGGGGATCGCGATGCCGGACGAGCGTCCTGATATCGGTCCGCTCGCCGCCGATGAACTGGAGCGAACGGCCGCCTAATCCAGCGTGATCTGAATTTTCGAGTAGCGCCCCGGATTCTCGCTCCAGTCGCGCAGCAGCCGGGGCGCCTCATCGAGCGGCGCGCTTGTCGTGACCGTCGCGTCCACTGGAAATTCATGCCGCTCGAGCATCGCAATCACCTCGCGGAAATTTTCCGGCTGCGCATTGCGCGAGCCTCGGATATCGAGTTCCTTCTGCACGAAGAGGCGGGTTTCGTAGCTCACCGGCTCTTTGGCGTACCCGATGTACACCACGCGGCCCGTCGGCGCGACGGCATCGACGGCGGCACGAAATGTCTCCGGCAGCCCGATCGCCTCAATGACAACGTGCGGTCCGCGGCCGCCGGTCAGCTCCCGCAAAGTCTCCATCGCATTCTGCCGCCGCGAGTGAACGAGATCCGTTGCGCCCGCCTGGCGCGCGATCTCCAGCTTCTCGTCCTCCACGTCCACCGCAATCGTCCGGGCTCCGCGATGCGCAGCGCCGGCGACGGCGCCAAGTCCTACACCGCCGCATCCGAAGATCGCCACCGTGTCCCGATCGGTGACTTGCGCGCGCGCCACGGCGTGAAAACCCACCGTCAGCGGCTCCACCAGGCACAGTTCCGTCAGGTTCAGCTTCGCGGGATAGAGCTTCGCCACCGGGCAGGCGATGAATTCCGTCAGCGCGCCATCGCGCTGCACCCCGAGCGTCTCATTGTGCAGGCACGCATTGTGCCGCTCATTCGCGCAGGCGGCGCAGTGGTTGCAGGCTTTGTACGGAGACAGCGTCACGTCCATTCCCACGCTCAACCCCTGCGCTCCTTCAGGCAGTTCCACGATGGTCGCGGCAATCTCGTGTCCTGGAATTCTGGGATAAGTGACGAGCGGATTTTTTCCGCGCCATGAATTCAGATCGGTGCCGCACAGGCCGATGCGCCGCACGCGCAGCAGCGCCTCGCCTGGACCCGCCTTCGCTTCAGGAACTGTTTCAATCCGCGCGTCTCCCGGCGCGCGCAACACCAACGCCTTCACGTTGTCTCCTTGAAGAACACTTGCAGCTATTCCGCCTTGCGCGGCGCAGACCACTTCTTCCACATCTGCGGATCGCTCAGCATTTTGATATAGACGCCGCCAACCAC
>DASSKX010000495.1:0-3040 GCA_035689925.1 Acidobacteriaceae bacterium | reverse complement strand
GCGCTGCATGCGGTGATGGCAACGACACTCGAACGCTGCATCGAGGAGATTCGGACCATTCAGCGGGAGGCGCGCCAGCAAGGCAAGCTGACCGGTGGCGGGCAGGATCGTCCGCGGTGGCCGATGATCGTACTGCGGACCCCAAAAGGATGGACAGGCCCCAAAGAAGTGGACGGGCATAAGGTGGAGGGATTCTGGCGTGCGCACCAGGTGCCGATTCTGGAGGTCGCGGAGAAGCCGGAGCACCTGAAGCTGCTGGAGAAGTGGCTGCGGAGCTACAGGCCGGAGGAGTTGTTCGACGAGAGCGGGCGGCCGATGCAGGAACTGCTCGATCTGGCTCCGAAGGGCGAGCGGCGGATGACCGCGAATCCGCATGCCAACGGGGGCAAGCTGCGGAAGCCGCTGCGCATGCCGGATTTTCGCGACTATGCCGTGCAGGTGAAGAAGCCTGGAACGGAGTACGCAGGTTCGGCCGAGGTGCTGGCGCATTTTCTGCGCGACGTGATGCGGAAGAACCCGACCAACTTCCGTGTCTTCGGTCCGGATGAGACGGCGTCGAACCGATTGCAGGCGATCTATGAAGCCAGCCCAAAAACGTGGATGGAGGAGATTCTGCCTGAGGACGCGGACGGGACGGAGATTGCCCCGACCGGCCGCGTGATGGAGATGCTCAGCGAGCACACGCTGGAGGGGTGGTTCGAAGGCTATGTGCTGACGGGGCGGCACGGGTTCTTCTCAACGTACGAAGCGTTCGTGCACGTGATCGACTCGATGTTCAACCAGCACGCCAAGTGGCTGGAGAAATCGAAGAAGGAACTGAAGTGGCGCGCATCGGTGTCATCGATCAACCTGCTGATCACGTCGGTGGTGTGGCGACAGGATCATAACGGCTTCTCGCATCAGGATCCGGGATTCCTGGACGTGGTGGCGAACAAGAGCGCGGAAGTGACGCGTATCTATTTGCCGCCGGATGCGAATTGCCTGCTCAGTGTGGCCGACCACTGCCTGCGCAGCCAGGATTACGTGAACGTGATTGTCGCGGACAAGCAGCCGCATCTGCAATTCCTGAACATGGAGCAGGCGGTCTTTCACTGCACGAAAGGCATCGGCATCTGGGACTGGGCGAGCACCGATGATGGCAAGGAGCCGGATGTGGTGCTGGCGTGCGCGGGCGACATCGCGACGATGGAGACGCTGGCTGCCACGGCCATTCTGCGGCAGCGCTTCCCTGACCTGAAGATCCGGTTTGTGAATGTGGTGGATCTGTTTCGGCTGCAGCCGGAGTCGGAGCATCCGCATGGGCTGCCCGACCGGGACTTCGATTCCCTTTTCACGAAAGACAAGCCGGTGATCTTCAACTTCCATGGATATCCGCTGCTCATCCATCGGCTGACCTACCGGCGCACGAATCATGACAACATTCACGTGCGCGGCTACAAAGAGCAAGGAAACATCAACACCCCGCTCGAACTGGCGATCGTGAATAATGTGAGCCGGTTCAATGTGGCGATCGACGTGATCGACCGCGTGCCGCGCTTGCGCGATGTGGGCTCGCACACGCAGGAGTGGCTGCGGGACCAGATCACGGACAGCATTAATTACGCGCACACGTACGGGATCGACCGCGAGGAAATCCGCAACTGGAAGTGGCCGCTGTGAGTCCGTGCGGCCGACTGATTCTGGCCGTGAACAGCGGATCGTCTTCGCTGAAGTTTGGTTTGTACCAGCCGGGCGAGGGCGATCCGAAGCTGATGCTGGCGGGCGGAGCGAGCGGGATCGGCCGGAGCAACGGCAATCTGCTGATCAGAGATCCGGCCGGACAAAAGCTCATCGATGAGGCGTACAAGCTGAATTCGCAGGGCGAGGCGATGAAGGAGATTCTCGATTTCATCGCACAGCACGCGGGAGATAAGCCCGACGCTGTTGGTCATCGTATGGTTCACGGTGGTCCGCACCTGCGCGAACACCAGCGCATCACGCCCGATCTGCTGCATACCCTGGAAGCAGCCACGCAGTTCGCCCCGATTCACATTCCGGCTGCGCTCAAGCTGCTGCGCGAAACCGAGAAGCTGCTGCCCGGCGTACCCCAGTACGCCTGCTTCGATACGGCCTTTCATCGCACCATGCCGGAATGCGCCCGCCACTTTCCGCTGCCCCGCCGGCTATACGAGCTGGGGGTGGAGCGCTTCGGCTTTCACGGCCTCTCGTACGAGTCGATGGTGGCGCGCCTGGGTCCTGAGATACCTGAGCGTGTTGTGGGGGCACATCTCGGCTCCGGGGCCAGTCTGGTCGCGCTGCGGAAGGGCGTCTCGATCGATACGAGCATGGGCATGACGCCTGTCGGCGGCATCCCCATGGCGACACGCAGCGGCGACTTCGATCCCGGCGTGGTCCTCTTCCTGATGCGGACGGAGCAGCTTTCGGCCGATGCGCTGGAATCGCTGCTCAACAAGGATTCGGGACTCGCGGCGCTCTCGGGCGGCGAGTCGGACATGCGCCTGATCGAGCAATGTGCCGGTAAGGGAGACCGCAAGGCGCAACTCGCTCTGGATGTCTTCGCTCACGCCGTGCGTAAGATGATCGGCGCGTATGCTGCGGAATTGGGCGGTTTGGATCTGCTGGTGTTCACGGGCGGTATCGGCGAGCACGATGCTTCCATGCGGAACAAAATATGCGAGGGGCTGGACTTTCTGGGCGTCAACAGCGGCGATCCTGCGCGATGCGCGAAGGTTCGGGTGATGGAGAGCCAGGAAGAGCTGCAGATCGCGCGCATCACATGCAGGCTCCACTCCTGAATGCTTGCGGACAGATCACCAATTTGGGCTTCCGGAGTCGTGCTCGGGTTGACGCTGATTGTTGCGAACACGAATAATAAAGAGTTGCCCTTCAACGACTCCATGTTGTCCGGACCGGGCGTGGCCGGACACGAATCCCAACGAGGAAAGTTCCAGTGATGAATCCGCAGAAGGCTGGGCAGGCACGATGAGCACAACAGTCGCCGGCCCGCACGAATACCGTGCGCCAGGTTTCTGGCAATCCA
>DASSKX010000494.1:0-2066 GCA_035689925.1 Acidobacteriaceae bacterium | reverse complement strand
CGAGTGACGAAACGCCTCCTTCTTGCGCTCAGCGCCCTGACCTTGCCGACGGCTGCGCTTGCGCAGGTGCCTCCGGCAGGTCCCGCACCTGCTTCCGTTCACTCATCTCCGCCAGCGGTGGCGGAGCCGTGGATGGCGCGCCCCGTGCCCCAGCAGCAGCAATCGTGGCAGTCGCCAGCGGCCGAAGGGAAGCGCGCGCCCGCGCTTGAGCCGATCGATCTCCCCCCTGCAATCGAACAGGGCGTGGACATGATCTACATCGACGAGGACCTCGTGCCCCGTGCGGTCCACAATGACAGCTCGACGGGCATGTCGTTTGCCGCCTGGAGCGGAGCACCGGTCGACCTTTTCACGTCCGTGAACCCCATTTACACCCAGCTTCGCCGTGGACTGGTCAAGTACCAGCAGCGGTGGGGAAGCCTACCCGAAATCCCGATTGCACAGGGGCCAGCGTTAAAGACTGGAATGACTGGCGACCGGGTCGCGGCCCTGCGCGAACGGCTTGGCCTGCCAAGCGGGACCAAGTTCGACGTTCCGTTGGCCGCCGAGGTCAAGGAATTTCAGAGCGTTCACGGCATCAAGGCAGATGGCATCGCCGGCGCGGGAACGATCGAGGCGCTGAACCGGGGCGCCCGCTATTACGAACAGCTCATCATGATCAACATGGAGCGTGCGCGGCGCCTTCCCGCTCCCGAGGAGCAGCACAAATATTTGATCGTCGACGCGGGCGACGCTCGACTGTCGATGTGGCAAGATGGGCGGAAGGTCGACGAGATGAAGATCGTCGTCGGCAAAGCCGAAACGGCCACGCCGATGATGGCGGCCTACATCCGCTATGCAAGCGTAAATCCCTATTGGAACGTTCCGCCAGAGCTGGTGCAGAGCCTGGTGGCGCCCCGCGTGGTCGCCCAGGGCGTAAAGTACCTGACCGATCGAGAATACCAGGTGCTCACCGACTATAGCGATGATGCCCAGACCATCGATCCGAATTCAGTCGACTGGCAGGCGGTCGCGGATGGGCGGCAGCAGGTCCGGCTCCGCCGTCTGCCGAGCCCAGCGAATTCCATGGGCATGATGAAATTCATGCTTCCCAACTACTTCGGCATCTATCTTCACGATTCGCCGGAGAAGGAACATTTCACGAAGAATGAGCTGTGGATCAGCAACGGCTGCGTGCGCTTGGAAGACTACAAGCGGGTCGCGAAATTCCTCTTTGACGGCACGATACCAACGGGGAAGAACCCCAAGGTGGAATATGAGGTCGACCTGCCGCAGCCCGTCCCGGTTTACATGACGTATCTGACCGCTCAGCCCACAGCCGACGGCGTTCACTTCATGCCGGATCCCTACGGTCGGGATGCGCATCTCATGGAGCGCTACGGAAGCCAGTTGATGGCCGCGGTGCAGGGCCTCTAGTTCCGTCACTGTGTTTACGGAATAATACACCTGTGGTAATTCGATGGGCGTGCTCTACGCGGTTCCCATCGGCGCGCCACAGCTCTGGCTGTTCGATGCATTAGCGCTCTGTTTATTCGTGCTAGTCGTCCGCGCAGCACTCCGTCGACCGAAGGAAGCAGGCGCAAATCGCGATTCAAGCGCTCGCGCTGGCATCGTCGTTCAAACAGCGGGCATTTTCCTGGTCGGGATCGGCCCCGTGCATCCCTTATTGCCCTGGGCGGGCATCTCAGCGCTGGCAGGACTTGCAGGCGTCCTGCTGCTGAATGGCGGTGCGGTGGCGCTCTTCGCGTCCAGCTCCACAACGTTGGGCAGGAATTGGAGCATCGAGGCCAGGACACTCGAGGACCATGAGCTTGTCCGTACCGGTCCCTATGCCCGCGTCCGACACCCGATCTATCTCGCGATGTTGCTATTCCTCCTCGGTCTGGCGGTCGCGTTAGGACACTGGATCCAGCTCGTGATTGCGGTGCCCACTTTCCTGATCGGTACGAAGATGCGGACCGACGCCGAGGAGCGACTGCTGGAGCAAAGCTTTGGCGAACAGTTCCGGAATTACCGGGCTTCGACGCCGGCCATTTTTCCGAAGATCGCCTAAGCGGCGCTAAGCC
>DASSKX010000493.1:0-11088 GCA_035689925.1 Acidobacteriaceae bacterium | reverse complement strand
GTGCTGCGGCTCGTGCTGTTGCAGGGATTGTGGCTCACAGCCATCGGGCTGGCGCTGGGGCTGGCGTCCGCGTTGGGACTGACACGTGTCATCAGCCGGATGTTGTATGGAATCGGCGCCAACGATCCCCTGACCGTCTTTTCCGTCGTCATGCTCCTGGGAGGAATGTCGTTGCTGGCATGCTACCTTCCCGCACATCGAGCGATGCGTCGTAACCCCGTGACCGCAATTCGCGAACTGTAAGCCGCAGCTCGGACTCGACGCGAATGGGACGGATTCGGGGCATGCTGGCGCTCCACTGGTTGGCAGGAAGGTAACCGGATTCCACCGCTCACAGACGAATGTCCGCAAGGTGGCTCCTCGTTGTGCGTTGACGTGAACTGGGCAACGGACTCCTTGACGCGAGGTTGCCGTATCGTCGGCTACCCGGACATTGGGCAGCCGGAGGCGTTCCGTCCCTATCGCCGGTGACTCGGCGATTCCGCTGAATCGAGCAGCCCTGCAGTCGCGGTTGCTCCTCCTCCGGTCCTACAGTCGCTGAGCCGTCTCAACCACAAGAGAGTCGTCCTCCTCCGGCATGCAGGGATGGGCGTCGTGGCTACCGTTTGTATGTTCAAAGGTTTCCAACGGAATCTGCTCCAGCGCAGCCTTGCAGGTCCTGCAAAGCAGAATGCGTGCCCTGTTCGGGAACACGATAGTTCCTGCCAAAACGCGGGTTTGTGTGATCGGATGCTGAACCTCGCAGATGTGATCGAAGCACAGCGCAGCCGAGCAGTTGTGGCACAAAGCGGCTGCTTCCCGGATCATTCCTTCCCGAAGGCATTCGTAGCATTCCATGACGCTCCTCCTCTTATGAGACAGTTTGCTGGCTGACCACGGACTGGGGCGTCGGAAACCAATGCCGGGTCCGGTTACAGGCATTGCACACGGATAACATCACCGGGACCTCTACGAGCACTCCGACCACCGTGGCCAGAGCGGCCCCGGAGCCCGGCCCAAACAGAGCAATGGCAGTCGCTACAGCAAGCTCAAAGAAGTTGCTTGCACCGATCAGCGCACCTGGCGCTGCAATGGAGTGTTCTACCCTGAACCAGCGCATCAGGCCATAGGTGAGCGAGGAGTTGAAGTACACCTGAATGAGGATAGGGAGCGCAATCAGCAGCACGTGAAAATAGCGCCCCCGGATGTTCTCAGACTGGAAGCCGAAGATCAGCACAAGCGTCGCGAGCAGAGCAACAATTGTTACCGGGCTGAGCTTCGGCAGAAACACATCGTTGAACCACTGGGTCCCGTGCCTGCGTGTGAGCCAAAAGCGGAGAGCGACGCCGACGGCAAGAGGAATTACGATGAATGCGATGACGGAATAGAGAAGCACCGAAAACGGGACAGACAGCGACGACGCTCCGCTCACCAGGAATCGAACAATGGGCGCGAACAGGAACAGCATGATCAGATCATTCACTGACACCTGTACGAGCGTGTAGGCCGGATTGCCATCCGTCAGATAACTCCAGACAAAGACCATCGCAGTGCACGGCGCTGCGGCCAGGATGATGCATCCGGCAATGTACTGGTCGGCCTGTCCGGGACTGATCCAGGCCGCGAAGATGTGCCTGAAGAATATCCATGCGATCAGAGCCATGGAGAACGGCTTCACCACCCAGTTAACGAACAGCGTGACGAGCAGCCCGCGAGGCCGCTGGCCAACATTGCGGATCGCGCCGAAGTCCACCTTCATCATCATCGGGATGATCATCAGCCAGATCAGGATTGCAATGGGTGTATTGACGTGGCTGCCGCTCCCGAATTCCATGTCCCGAAGTTGACCGACCGCGCCCGGAGAGAATTTTCCCAGCAGAAGACCAGCAACCATGCAGAGCCCGACCCACACGGTGAGGTATCGTTCAAACAGGTTCATGCGTTTTGCGGCGTTCGCCATCGGTTCCTCTATCCTCGGACTGAATTCCCGATCTTCGATATCCCGGTCGGCCTGGAGTTGCTGACCTGGCTAATGCTGCAGGCTCCCTCGCTGACCGCCTCCTTCAGGCGTTTGCCATCACTGCGGAATGGCTCTTCACTCCTGAAAGCCTGTTCCAGGAAGTCAAACAGGGCTTTGCGAATGCCGCCCTTAGCATCCGCCAGGCGGTAGTAGACGCGGTATCCATCACGGCGGTCTAGTACGAGCCCGGAGTTCTTCAGGTACTGGAGGTGTCTTGATACGTTGGGCTGCGAAGACTCAAGAACATACTGAATATCGCAGCCGCACAACTCCCCCCGCGTCAGCAGGTTCAGGATGCGGAGCCGGTTCATGTCGGCGAGACCCTTGAAGAGCTTTTCCAGATCCGTCATAGCCTCCCTCTCGTGAGTGTGTATACGTCTACACGCATAAACACATGCTAGGCACATACTCCCGGCTATGCTGTGATTGCCATCACTCCACGTTAGAACTGCTGAAAGGGGGCAGAGGGAACAGAGATGAAGACGAGCTAAAGCGTGCTGTTTCTTTGCACGGGAAATTCGGCACGCTCGATCATGGCCGAGGCCCTCATGAATCACAAAGGCGCGCCGCAGTGGCGGGATCTTTCCGATATATTCCCAGCGCTTACCCATACTGGTCGGCGGATAGCCAGTGCGTGATCTTCTCCAGTTTGCTCGGTGATAAGCTCCGCGTTTATCGGTCTTTGCTGACCGCAAGCCACAGCTTCTGGGGGATCTCACCGCTACGGGGAAGTTGGTCATTGGGCGAGCCGGTATCTGGATGGGTCTCGCTCCTGACGGTTGATCTTAGGTCTGCGCGATGTCAGCAGTCAGGAAATCTACTCGCTGGACGTAAGGACGGGACGCGGGCCTAATCGACCTTGCCACGTCTTAGCCGGAGATTTGCCACACTATGTTCAAGTCGCTCACCGGCGAGGGCAGGCACCGCTCGGCAGTCTGCTGTGTCAATCATTACCGAAGTGTTCTCCCTGATTCGACGCACGTTGCGTGCCAGGAATGCTGGGAGAAAATCCCCCCGAACCCGGTATTCTAAAAATAGAGAGGATTTCTGAGAAGGCTCGCCATTCCGGCGGGCCTTTTCTTTTGTCCCCTCATTTCGCACGTGCAAAGGGAGACGATGAACATTCTGCAGAAAATGGGGATCAAAATCGCCGACTTCGGGAAGTGGCTGGCCGGAGCGGTGAAAACGGTGGTGGGCCTCGCGGTTCGGGTGGAGCGGATCCTCCAGTCCGAAAAACCGCTCGAGAAACCCTTCGTTGCCGGACTCTCCACCATCGTGGCCGATCTCGAGGCGCTGGTCGCAGCCTCCGAGGTCGCGCTGAGCGCCAACGGCCTGAACTTCGCCGCGGATTCGAAGGTCTACTCCGACTTCGTCACCCTGATCGACGACTTCAGGAAATTCGCGCCGGTCGTGGAAGAGGCCATCGCAATCCTCGAATCGAAGTAGTGACACGAGCACGGCTGGCAGAGCATCGCCGGCCTTGCTTTCCTTCGGGTAATACCCGAAATGTATTACCCCGCAAGTGCCGCTGATTCAAATCACTCGCGCAACCGCTCCCCCCGGGGGGGACACCGATTCAGTCCAATTCGTCGTCGCCCTCAGTCATCATGAACGGCAGCGTGGTGATCACGCGCTTCCGCTCGCCGGACTTGAAGCGCCGATAGAAGATCAGGGTTCCATGCTCCACGATCTCTACGTCGACATCTTTATAGTGAAGGGGCCCGTCCGGCCTGTAGATCACAAGACTGGCCATAACTCGCCTCCCTGGGAAACGAGGGCAGTCTAAGCCGCATGCCGAACAATCATCAACAACAGCTGCCGAGCAGGTTCAAATACTTGCGGCCGAACTGCGCGGGCAAACACCCGCATCGATTTGAAAACAAAATGACGCAGTGCACAGACATTGCAGGATCAAATGGATAGCTTTGACGTCTCGGTTGTCTGTGCCCGTGAAATGAAATAGATCCCCGCAGGACCCCTTGTGACCCGGCGTACCCCCCGCGACTCACTTCTTCAGCGCACGATGTCCAATGTCCCGCCGGTACACCATGCCTTCGAAGGAGATCCTGCCCATCGCTTCATACGCCGCATCCAGCGCCCGCCGAAGATCTGGCCCGGTCGCTGTCACGCCCAGCACCCGCCCGCCGGCCGTCCGGTACTGCCCGTCATCGAACGAAGTCCCGGCGTGATAGATCACCACCCCCGGAACCTCAGCCGCAGCCTCGAGCCCGCTGATCGGATGCCCGGCCGTATAGCTTCCCGGATATCCCTCGGAAGCCGCGACCACGCACGCCGAAGCCCCCGGCTTCCAGCGAAACGCCGTTTCGCTCAGCCGTCCTTCGACGCACGCCCGCAACGCCGCGACCAGATCCGACTCCAGCCGGGGAAGGATCGCCTGCGTCTCCGGATCGCCGAACCGCGCATTGAACTCCAGCACCATCGGACCTTTGGCGGTCATCATCAACCCGCAGTACAACACGCCTACGAAAGGAATCTCCTCCGCCGCCATGCCATCGATCGCCTTCTGCGCAACATGGTGCAGAATCCACTCGCTCATCTTCGGATCGACCATGGAGTCCGTGGTGTAGACACCCATGCCTCCGGTGTTCGGCCCGGTGTCCCCCTCGCCGATCCGCTTATGATCCTGTGCCGGCACCAGCGGCACGGCGTGCTTGCCGTCGCTCAGGACAAGGAAAGACAACTCTTCGCCTGTGAGGTATTCCTCGATGATTACGCTGTGCTCAACGGTGCCGAGCAACTGGCCATTGAACAGACCCATGATCGCCCGCTGCGCCTCATCCTTTGTCTCGCAGATGAGCACACCCTTGCCCGCGGCCAGACCATCGGCCTTAACGACAACCGGCAATCGGAACAATTCCAGTGCTCCAACGGCCTCTTCCTGCGACACGCAAACGGCATAGTTCGCCGTCGGGATGTTATGCCGTTGCATGAAACGCTTGGCGTAGCCTTTGCTCGTTTCGAGCATCGCCGCTTCGCGCGTTGGTCCAAAGACCGGCAGTTCGCGGTGCTGCATCTCGTCAACGAAGCCGAGCGAGAGCGGAAGCTCCGGCCCAACGACAGTTAGGTCCGGCTTTTCTTCCGTGACGACTCGGAGCAGATCGTTCAGGTCCTTCTGGGTGACTGCGACACAGCGGGCTATCTGCGCAATCCCTCCGTTGCCGGGTGCGCAGACAATCTCGCTGACTTCTGAGGAACGCGCAATGGCCGCGCACAGGGCGTGTTCGCGTCCTCCACCGCCGATGACAAGAATCTTCATCCTGATTTTGAGCCTAACAGCAGCGTCAGCCAGTAGTCAGTAGCCTGCGCCCCGGCCGCGAGCAAGTTAGGGCGTCAGGAGGTTAGCGTGCGAGCTATCGCTACGGGCGCTGATCGCAGTTCACTTTGCTTTGAGTAGCAGAACAGGGACATCGACGCTGTGCCGGACGCGCGTGGCGGTGGCGCCTAGAAACACATCAGCAAGGAAACGGTGACCATGGGTGCTCATCGCAACCAGATCGCAGCCTTTCTGTTCGATCCAGTTCACGATTTGTCTGGCGGGATCGCCGTACGCTAGTTCAGCTTCGGTGGAGATGCCGCTGGCCTCGAACTCAGCACGGATCCTTGCCAGATAAGCCGTGTCCTCGGAGATCTCCGGGCTCACCGCATCGGAGCCGAAGCTTCGAGCAGCCCAGCCGTCGGCGACATGCAGCAGAACAACCCGGCTGTGGGCGAGCGTGGACAGTTCCTTCACGTGCTCGATGATGGCACGGTCCGTGGGTGTGCCTTCCAGTGTGACCAAAATCGTGCCGTACACGTCGTCTCCGCGTTTGTTATTTACCCACAATAACCCGCCATGCGGCGTTCAGCGAATCCGGCAGGCCGTAAATGTCCATGGCAGTAATGACAATGGCGCTGGTCCAGCCCGCAATCAGCAGGAACGTGCCGTTCTTCCATCGCCCCATGCGCTTCCCGGAGCTCGTGAACTGCAGGAGGGGAAACATGGCGAAGGGAAGCTGCAGCGCGAGCACGACCTGACTCAGCGTGAGCAGGTCCGTAACGCTGCTGCTCCCACGGACGCCGATAATGAGAACGGCCGGCACGATCGCCACCAGGCGGGTAATCAGGCGCCGCACCCATGGCCTGATGCGGAAACGCATGAATCCTTCCATCACGACCTGGCCGGCGAGGGTGCCGGTAATGGTGCTGCTCTGGCCGCTTGCCAGCAGTGCCACGGCAAAGAGCGTGCTCGCAACCGCGGTGCCCAGCAAAGGAGCCAGCGTCAGGAAGGCGATGCGGATCCAGTCGCTGTCTGCGGTGAAGCGGACAACCTGCCCACCGGGAACCGCGACACTCGCGCGGCCAAAGAAGACGGTGGCAGCGAGTACCAGGATCGCGGCGTTGACGAAAAACGCCGTGCTCAGCGCGACCGTCGAATCAATGGTGTTGAAGCGGATCGCGCTGCGCACCGACGGCTCATCCTTCTGGAGCTTGCGGCTTTGTACCAGAGCCGAATGCAGGTAAAGATTGTGCGGCATCACCGTTGCTCCAATGATGCCGATAGCGACGTACATCATCCCAAACTGACCAAAGTGAGGAAAGATCAGAGATCGGCCCATTTCCAGAAAGCCGGGGCGCGTCTGCGGAAGCACAAACAGCTCGATGAAATAACACACCGAGATTGTCGCTACCAGGAGCACGACAATGGCTTCAATGGCCCGCATACCGAACCCCTGCAGGGCCAACAGCAGCAGGACATCAAGGGCGGTGATGATCACAGCCCAGAGCAGGGGAATGTGGAAGAGCAGGTTGAGCGCGACGGCACTGCCCAGCACCTCCGCGAGATCGCAGGCTGCAATGGCGACCTCACCCAACAGCCAGTTAGGCCAGCGGGTCCAGCGCGGATACCAGTCCCGGCAGCACTGGGCCAGGTCCTTGCCGGTGACCACACCGAGGCGTGCGGCGATCACCTGCATAAAGATTGCCATCAGGCTCGCCAGGGCGACGACCCACAGAAGTCCGTAACGAAACTGGGCGCCGGCCTGCAGGTCCGTCCCCCAGTTGCCTGGATCCATATAACCGACACTGACCAGAATCGCCGGCCCAACGAAGGCTCGCCATTGTTTCCAAAAACCGGCCTCATAATGAGGCACCGCGACGGTGCCGTGTACCCCTTCCAGAGAACGCTGGACCTCCTCGGCGATCTGATTCGTGTCCGGCGCAGACGCACCGCGGCTCGCGATTTGCCTGCCTGGAACAGCGCGCCGGTTGCTCATGCCCGTACCCTTCCTCAACCTTTGTTGTGTCAGCGCAGACGAATGCGTCGCGGCAACAAATATGTGAAGCCGGCGAGGAACTCCCATCGCGTTGAAGTGCCGGTCAGGCCGCGGTCGAATGCAGTATCGAAGACGAGATTCCTTCTCGCGTTGTAGTTCACAGCCCACAGCGTGCCAACCGCTTCGCCGCGCAGAAAAGGCTGCGTGAAGTGCCACGCTTCTCCGGCAATGCCGAATCTGCCACTCAGCGGGTGCGAGATGGAGATCGTCTGCCCGAACTGGGCGCGGCGAACGTGGTCGCTGCTGACCGTTTCGTTGAATAGGTAATTCGTATCGTAGTGAAAGCCCCTGATATCCGCGCTGGCGAGGAAGGCCGCCGAGTTCCCTGCGCTGCCTATATCGAGGTCAGGCGTGTTTCCGCTGTAGACTCTGCCGAAATAACTCAACGCCAGGGTGGGTCGAGGGCCCTCGCCCGGATGAACGACTCCCTGAACGCCGAGCAACGTGTCTCCCGTGCCGTTATTGGGTTCGGTATCGGAATGGGCGAATGGATTCGTGGCCGCCAGCAATTCGATCCGCGGCAGGAAACAGAATTTTGTGACCTCTCCGACGCTTGTTTGCGAGGAGAATTCGGTGGAGTGCCATGCGGCCAGCAGCCCGGTCTCCAACTGGACATATCCGACCGGAGTAAGGGTTGCGGGAGTGGAGACCGTGGGCCTTCCCGGGTTAGCCTCCGGCGCCTCCGGTTGTCCGGACCTTTCCGGTTGCACCGTCTCGGGACGTTTCCCCCGGCCGGTTGCGGCCGCAGCGGCACTGTCCTGCGCGGGGGCCGCGGACGCCAACAGGAACGCGCAAATGATGGCCGCTGGTGCGAGCACCCGCGTGGGAGACGAGCCATTCCGGAGGAGTTGCATCAGCCTCACCCTGTTGGAGGCCCCCTTTCGATTCTCCTGGCGCACTGTTCCGAGTCTACGTTCTTCAACATGATGGTGTAAACCATAGTTAACTCACTGCCGTTAAGAATCATTCACACATGGTCTTCGCGGACGTCTGCGCCTCGCAGTTCCTGAAAACGGGATTTGCGCGAATTGCGCGCGAAAAGCGATAAACTGGTGCCGTCGAAGATGAATCCCCGCCGTGCATTTCCTCCGCTTCTCCGGCGCTTCCGGCGCGGCCGTCCCGATCGTGGACGACGCTTTTCTCTCTGATTCGCCTGCATGCCGCTCCGCCGTCACTGACGTGAGCGAAGAACCCGCGCGCTTGAACCATGAAAGGATTTGCGAATGAACACGTTTGGCAGCCAGTCCGAGTTGAAGGCCGGCGGCAAGAGTTATGAGATTTTCCGCCTGAGCGCGCTCGAGAAGCGCGGCGTCGATCTGAAGCGGCTCCCCTACAGCCTGCGCATCCTGCTGGAGAATCTGTTGCGGTATGAAGACGGCAGAACCGTCACCGCAGACGACATCGAGTTCCTGGCGAAGTGGGATCCGAAAGCCGAGCCGTCCCGCGAGATTTCGTGGATGCCGGCGCGCGTGCTGATGCAGGACTTCACCGGCGTCCCAGCGGTCGTCGATTTGGCCGCTATGCGCGATGCGATGAAGGTGCTCGGGGGCGATCCGCAGAAGATCAATCCGTTGCAGCCGGCGGAACTGGTCATCGACCACTCCGTCCAGGTGGACGAGTTCGGCACCGCCAATGCGTATTCCGTAAACGCAGCGCTGGAATTCCAGCGCAACCGGGAGCGTTATGCGTTCCTCAAATGGGGGCAGACCGCGTTCCGAAACTTCTCGGCAGTGCCGCCGGGGATGGGAATTTGCCACCAGGTGAACCTGGAATACCTCGCTCGGGTGGTGTTCACTACGAGCGGGCCGAAGCCGCGGGCGTATTTCGACACACTGGTCGGGACTGATTCGCACACGACCATGATTAACGGCCTGGGTGTGCTCGGCTGGGGCGTGGGCGGCATCGAGGCCGAGGCCGCCATGCTTGGGCAGCCTGTCTCCATGCTGGTCCCGCAAGTGGTCGGCTTCAAACTAACCGGCAAACTGCGCGAGGGCGCGACGGCCACCGATCTGGTGCTGACGGTGACGGAGATGCTGCGCAAACTGGGCGTCGTCGGCAAGTTCGTCGAGTTCTACGGACCCGGCATCGCCGAACTGCCGCTTGCGGATCGCGCGACAATTGGCAACATGGCTCCCGAGTATGGCGCGACCTGCGGCATTTTCCCGGTCGATGCAGAAACACTCCGGTACCTGCGCCTGACCGGACGCAGCGACGAGCAAATAGCATTGGCGGAGGCGTACTTCAAACAGCAGGGATTGTTCCACACGGCCAATTCTCCGGAGGCGGAGTACTCGCAGACGATCTCGCTCGATCTCACGCAGGTGGAACCGAGCGTCGCCGGGCCGAAGCGTCCGCAGGATCGCGTGCTGCTGCGCGAAGCTGGAGCGAGCTTCAAAAAGCAGCTGCCGTCGCTGCTCGGACCCAATGCGGACAAGGTGAGCCAGCGGCAGGCGGTGCGCTGGGAGGGTGAAGGCGGGCACATGTCGGCGGACGGCAATGTGCAGTCGACGCAGGCGGCTCCGGAGCCGAGCGGCAACGGACACATCGCGCATACGGTGAAGGAGCGCTTTGGCGTGGACGTCGATCCATATCTGGATCACGGCTCGATCGTGATCGCAGCGATCACGAGCTGTACCAATACTTCGAATCCGTCGGTGATGGTTGCGGCTGGGCTGCTGGCGAAAAAGGCCGTGGAGAAAGGGCTGTCGGTTCCACCGTGGGTGAAGACATCCCTTGCTCCGGGGTCGCGCGTGGTCACGGACTACTACGAGAAGTCAGGACTGCTGCCGTGGCTCGACCAGCTGCGCTTCAACGTGGTGGGTTACGGCTGCACGACGTGCATCGGTAACTCGGGGCCGCTGCCCGAGGATGTGTCGAAGTCGATCGAAGAGCACGGGCTGGTGGCGGTCAGTGTGCTGAGCGGGAACCGGAACTTTGAAGGCCGCATTAACTCCGACGTTCGCGCGAACTATCTGATGTCACCGCCGCTGGTGGTGGCATACGCACTCGCTGGGCGGATCGACCACGATTTCGACAACCAGCCACTGGGAACGGACAAGGGCGGCAAGCCGGTCTACCTGCGCGATATCTGGCCGTCGCAGAAAGAAGTTTCCGATGTGATCGCGTCGGCGATTACGTCCGACAGCTTCCGCAAGGAGTACGCGACAGTGGCGCAGGGTGATCAGAACTGGCAGAAGCTAAGCTTCCCAACCGGTGATGTCTATCAGTGGGAGCCCGACTCGACATATATCCGCAAGGCGCCGTATTTCGATGGAATGCCCGCGCAGCCTGCGCCCGTGCAGGACATTCACGGAGCGCGGGTGCTGGCGGTGCTGGGCGACAGCGTGACGACGGATCACATCTCGCCTGCGGGCTCTATCAAACTAAACTCGCCGGCTGGGAGGTATCTGACCGAGCATGCTGTGAAGGCGGCGGATTTCAACTCCTACGGATCGCGTCGGGGCAATCACGAGGTGATGGTGCGCGGCACTTTTGCCAACGTTCGCCTGCGCAACAAGCTGGCGCCGGGAACGGAAGGCGGCGTGACGCGACTGCTGCCGGAAGGTGAGCAGATGAGCATCTACGACGCCTCGGTGAAGTATGCGGAGCGCGGAGTGCCGCTGATCATCCTTGCGGGCAAGGAATACGGCTCCGGATCATCGCGCGACTGGGCGGCCAAGGGCCCGCGGCTGCTCGGGGTGCGCGCCGTGATTGCGGAAAGCTTCGAGCGCATCCACCGGTCGAACCTGGTCGGCA
>DASSKX010000492.1:0-2812 GCA_035689925.1 Acidobacteriaceae bacterium | reverse complement strand
GTGGGCAATCAGCGCCGATCCGGTCTGCGGGCCAGGACGCAGCAGCAGCGCTACCAACGTCGTCCCCATTCCGTACAGCCCGGGATCGCTGTCGGCGTGATCCAGCACGGACTGATTCGCGGTGGAGATGGCTTCGTGCAGGGCTTCCGGAGTGGGCTCGGCATCGCCGCTCATCCGATCGAGGATGGTCTGCACGGTGATGCGGCTGGCGATTTCGCCGCCGGCGGCTCCGCCCATGCCATCGCACACCACAAAAATGCCGCGCTCGGCAAGGGAACCGAACGAATCCTCGTTCGAGGTTCGTACGCGGCCGGTGCTGGTGCGGGCGGCCGCTTCCGGCGGCCACGCGTTGCTCGTTTTCATCCGCGCTGAAGGGAAATCACAAAACACGATACACGAGAGAGGCGCAGTTGTATCGTGCGTCACCCGCCCGCGACCACCCATCTTCTACAATCGGGCTGAGGAACTATCGAACGATGCCGCGAAAGCCGCTGATTGCCGCCAACTGGAAGATGTATAAGACTCCTGCCCAGGCGCAGGAGTTCGTGAAGAACTTCCTGCCTCTTGTCGCCCGCCACGAGCGGGACGAAATTGTCCTTTGTCCTTCTTTCACCTCCCTGTCCGTCGTCATCGCGGCGGTTACCGGCTCCGGCGTTGCCGTCGGCGCGCAGAACATGTATTCGGCCGAAGAGGGCGCTTTCACCGGAGAGACCTCGCCGCTGATGCTGAAGGCGATCGGCGCGACGCACGTGATCCTCGGACACTCGGAGCGGCGCCAGTACTTCGGCGAAACCGACGAGACGATCAACAAAAAGCTGCACACGGCGCTGAAGCACGAACTGGTGCCCATCGTGTGCGTGGGCGAAGTTCTGGCCGAACGCGAGAACGGCAAAACGGAAGAAGTGCTGCTGCGGCAGACACGCGGCGTTCTGGCCGGGATCTCCGCGGAACAGGCCGCGCCGATTGTGATTGCCTATGAGCCGGTCTGGGCCATTGGCACGGGCAAGACGGCGACTCCGCAGATTGCCTCCGAGGCGCACCACGTCATCCGCGGCGAAGTCGCGAAGCTGCTCGGGCCGAAGGTGGCAGAGAGCCTGCGCATCCTCTACGGCGGCAGCGTGAAGCCGGACAACGCGACCGCGCTGATGGCGGAAGAGGAGATCGACGGGGCGTTGGTGGGCGGAGCGAGCCTCGATCCGCAGTCGTTCGCAAAAATCGTCAATTACTGACTCCGCCGCATCGAATCAGGCATGAACGAACCTGCTGTTATCCGCGACATCCTTGAGAACGTCCGCACCATTGCCGTTGTCGGTCTGACGAACCGGGAGGGACGCGCCAGCTATGGGGTCTCCCGGTTCATGCAGAGCCAGGGCTACCGCGTCATCCCCGTGAATCCGCGCATCGAGAGCGCGCTGGGCGAGAAGGCCTATCCCGACCTCGATGCCGCGTATGCCGCGCTCGACGGCAAGATCGATTTGGTCAACGTCTTCCGCCGCCCGGAGCATGTGCCGGAAGTCGTGAAGGACGTCATGCGGCTGAAGATTCCCTATCTGTGGCTCCAGGAAGGCGTGGTGCACGACGAGGCAGCGGAGTGGGCCGAGAAGGCGGGCATCAAGGTGGTGATGGATCGCTGCATTCTGAAGGACAGAATGGCCGCCGGGTGGCGATCGAGAGCCTAGCGATTTTTTGTCAATCTTTACCGAAGTAACTGCTCTTCTAAGTGCTTTCTTTGGCGCGTCGAAGCGGCGACCCGGCGCACAGAAACCCAGCAGGAAATCCCAGCGAATTTGTTATTCTGAAAATAGAGGGAGAGAACCCCGGCTCAGCAATACGGCTGAGACGTTTCCTTTTGCAGCCGGCAGGGTAATACCCGAAAGGTATTACCTCGCAAGCCGCCCCGAATGAAGTGCTTACGCGAAGCAGGGGGAGGGGGTACCCCCAGTCGCATGCGGCACGCGTCCCGAGCCTCGGGAAAAGTTTTCCAGGGCTAGGGCCCAGCTTTGGCTTCGTTCTTCGGCGCGGACTTGCCGTGTGGAGGGCAAGGAGGGTAATACCCAAAAGGTATTACCCTGCAAGCCGTGAAAATTCAATTGCCTGCAGGAACAGGGGGGTGGGGGGACCCACGCTAGACGTTCACGCCCTTCGGTTTCACGTTCTCGCGGATGAACCGCACCACCGCCTCGAGCGATGTGCCCGGGCCGAAGATGGCCGCGACGCCTTTGCTCTTCAAAGAGGCCACGTCCTGCTCCGGGATCGTCCCGCCCAGGACCACCAGGATGTCGCTCGCGTTGCGCTCCTGGAGCAGGGCGGTGATCCGCGGGACGATCGCGTTATGCGCGCCGGACAGGATGGACAGCCCGACGCAGTCCACGTCTTCCTGGATCGCCGCATTGACGATCATCTCCGGCGTTTGCCGCAGGCCGGTGTAGATCACTTCCATGCCGGCATCGCGCAGCGCGCGGGCGATCACCTTGGCGCCGCGGTCGTGCCCGTCGAGGCCGGGCTTGGCGACCAGAACGCGAATCGGTGTGGTGCGTTCGTCCATAGGAACGCTGAAGAATAGCACAGCGGCGCCGCGTCAGTCGGCGACCACGGCTTCGGGCTTCTCGGCGAAGCCGAGGCGGCGCAGCAGACGATCCATGGTGAGTCCCTGGGCCACGATGGAGAAGATGACGACGATGTAAGTGATGGCCAGCAGCCGGTCATGCGCCGGTCCTGGCTTGATCGAAAGCGCCAGCGCGACGGCCAACGCGCCGCGCAGACCGCCCCAGGTGAGGACGGTGATGGCTCCGCGGGCCGGGCGATGCAGTAC
>DASSKX010000491.1:0-3265 GCA_035689925.1 Acidobacteriaceae bacterium | reverse complement strand
ACGAAGGACTGCGAAGACGCGGTGCCGACGCTGGCCACTCCGGCGATGAATTCGTCGATGTGCGCGTCCGCGTCACCCCGCCCAACCGTGGTGATGTTGAACGTTGGCGTCACCTGTCCGGTGATCTGGCCGGTCGAGTCTACCTGGATCGACTTGTCGAGACGGAAATCCAGCCGAATGCCCACCGGCCCGCTCGTCGAGACAACCAGCGGGTTCGCGAGGGTCACGGTGACCGTCGGGTTCGTGAACGTCGCGTTCATGGTCTTGATGGTCGGGGCGGACCCGCTCTGGATGTCGAGATAGCCGATCGTCGCGCTGGCAAACGTCACGCTGACCTGGTTGTACGTGCCAGGCGCAACGTCGTTCACGTCCAGCAGCGTCTGCAGGCCGTTGAACCGGGCAAAGTCGATGGTGGGCGTCCCGCTGATCAGCGGAACGGAAGTCCCGTTCGCGGTCATCGCGTTGACCGACTGAATGGTCGCGTTGAACGAAACGACGCTGGCCAGCGGAGCATCCGTGCCGATGACGAAGACGGAAGCGGGGTTCGGCGAGGTGATGCCGAGGTCATTGCTGATGCTGCTGATGGTGCCGCAGCCGCTGAGCAGCATGGCGCCGAACAGCAGCGGCGCGGCGCTGAGGCAGATTGCGGAGAGGCGCATGCGGGAAGGCAATTGCATCGGTGGCTCTTTTCCGCGGCTGCGGACGAGCCGAACGCGCAGGGCGGCGCCGTGTCGAAGGAGGGCTGGTCCAGACAGGGATCGAGGGTGCAGGCGCTGATTGAGCCCGCGCAGCGACACGCCACTGGACTGCACTCCCCGGGAAACGGCGGCGACCGGACGCGCTGGCGACCCGGCAGACCGCTGGTGGATCTTTCGTCTTTCGGCGTCCTCGTGGACGGCCGTTCGTGGATGCTGAAACCCTGCGGATGGGGCAAAGTTTCGAAAAATCTTGCGGGGAGCTGGTGACGCCCGGGCCGAATCTGCGTCGCCAGCAGTTACGGATGGGGTACCAAGGAAGTAATTCCGCTAATTCTAACGAGGCATTGATGTCCCACGCGCGTCTGAGCCAGCATGATACGAGGCAGTCATTTAGTCCGATCGGGGGACGGCATGCGCGCGCGGGGCCGAATACACGCTGGGTGGCGAGCGGAGTGGCTCTATCCCCTGACCCACTGGAACTGGAAGGTATCGCTGCTCACCGCGGTGTTGCGCGCGGTGGCCTGCGTGTGGGCGCTCCGCGGCCTGGAGGCACATGCCCGCAACCGCTTCGGTCTGGTCGAGGCTGCGTTCGTCCTCGCCACCTGCGGCTTCTTCTCAGCGCTCCAGCAGCAATCCCTGAAGATTCGCCGCGAGGCGCTGGCCTGGCTGGTGTGCGTGGTGGTGGTGCCGCTGGTCTCGCTCGGAGCCGATGCGGCTCTGCACCTCTGGATCGATGGACCGCAGACGATGCAACTCGGCGTCGCTGCCCTGATCGTTACCCTGGTCTCCGCCTCATTCCACTGGCACCTGATCCGCAACGGCGCGCTGCTGGTGGGGGAGGATTCGGGCACGCTGACAGCCGATCTGAGGAGCATTCCGCGGCTGACGGTGACGTACTGCACGGCTCCGGTGATGTGGACGACCCGGCTCTTTGGCGCAGAGGAAAAGACCGAGGAGAGCGCGGCGGCCTGAGCGCTACCCCTCCAGCTTTTTCGTCACCAGCTCATTGAGCAGTGCCGGATTGGCCTGCCCCTTCGAGGCCTTCATCACCTGGCCGACAAAGAACCCGGCTACCGTCTTCTTGCCTTTCCGGTACTGCTCGACCTGCGCCGGATTGGCGGCAATGACCTCATCGATCATCTTCTCGAGCGCGCCGGCGTCGGTGATCTGCTGCGGCTTCTCGCGCTCGTAGACGGGGCCAAAGTCCTCATTGCGCTCGAAGCACACATCGAACAGCTGCTTCAGCTGCTTCGATGACAGCTTGCCTTCCTCAGCCAGATCCGCGGCCTGCGCCACGCCCTTCATGGAGATGGGTGACTGCTCCACGTCGAGATTCGCAGCCTTCAGCCGCATGGTCAGCTCGCTCAGAACAAGGTTCGCCACGCGCCGCGGGTTTTTCGCCGCACGCGCAGCCGCCTCGAACTGATCGGCGAAGACACGCGTCGCCGTCAGCGTCTGCGCATCCTTCTCCGAGATGCCGTACTCGGCGACCATCCGCGCGCGCCGCGCTTCGGGCAGCTCCGGCATGCGGCCGGCAATCTCCGACTTCCACTGTTCATCGACAACCAGCGGCGGCAGGTCCGGCTCCGGGAAATAGCGGTAGTCGTGCGCCTGCTCCTTCGATCGCATGGCGTAAGTTCGGCCTTCATTCGCATTCCAGAGCCGCGTCTCCTGCACGACGCGTCCGCCGCCTTCGACAATCTCGATCTGCCGCTCGATTTCATATTCGAGCGCCGCCCGGATGAAGCGGAAGCTGTTGACGTTCTTCACCTCAGCCTTGGTGCCGAACTTCTCTGCTCCGCGCAGGCGCACGCTGACGTTGGCGTCGCAGCGCAGCGAGCCCTCTTCCATGTTGCAGTCGCTCACGCCGGTGTAGAGCATGATTTCCTTCAGGCGCGTGAGGTACTCGTACGCCTCATCGGGCGTGCGTATATCCGGCTCGCTGACGATCTCGACGAGCGGCGTGCCGCAGCGATTCAGATCGACGTAGGTGCGCGTTGCGGAGTCGGCGAAACCCTCGTGCATGCTCTTGCCCGCGTCCTCTTCCATATGCAGGCGCGTGATGCCGATGCGCTTCGTCGTGCCCTCGGAGGGAACCTCGATCCAGCCGTGCTCGGCGAGCGGCTTGTCGTACTGCGAGATCTGATAGCCCTTGGGCAGGTCCGGATAGAAGTAGTTTTTGCGCGCAAAGATCGACCGCTCCCGCACCTGGCAATTCAGCGCCAGAGACGCCAGCGTGGCGAACTCGACGGCTCGCCGATTCAGCACCGGAAGAGAGCCCGGGAGGCCGAGACAGACGGGGCAGACATTCGTATTTGGAGGCGCGCCAAACTTGTTCGCGCAGCCGCAGAACGCCTTGCTTTCCGTCAGCAGCTGCACATGGACTTCGAGTCCAATGACGGCTTCGTACTTTGCGCGGATTTCCGGCGAGATGGATACAGCGGAGGCCATACGCGTTCAGTTTACCGTCATCAGCGGACCGGGCGCTTCGGGTATCCCTGCCATACATACTCCAGCGCCTCCGGCAGCGTTTGCAGCTTGGTCGCGTGGTCCACGTGCCCGGCATT
>DASSKX010000490.1:0-4522 GCA_035689925.1 Acidobacteriaceae bacterium | reverse complement strand
GCGAGGCGAGTCCAGCGTTGTCGAGGAATTCTTCGGAGTATGGAAGGCGAGGCACCGGTCGCCTGTGCCGTGCTCGTGTCCGCAGGTGAAAGCCTCGCCGCTGTTGCCGAGCAGGAGCGACCCGGGCGACATCAGCTCGTTACCGGTAGAGGTGCGGTATTGGAACGTGCCGCTGAGGACAACCGCGACGGACGCTCCGCTATGCTGCTCTTCGAAGGCGCGGTCGCCCGGCCCGGCGGTGCAAACGAAGTCATGCACGGACCAGCCTGCGTTGGCGCCGAGCAGGCGGGCCTGCGGCGCTTTGCAATCCGTAATGGGCAGGTGTTCTTTCATGCGCGTTCGACCGCAATTTTTACCAAGACCCTGGCGTTCGAGGGATACCAGTATAGATTCCGGCGGGCGCGGCGCAGATTCCGCCGCGTCTGCACATTTCCTCATGGGAGCGAAAGTATGGCAGTCACGGAAACGACCGAGAATGCTTTGGCAACGGTGCTGACGAAGCGGTGGGAGTCTGCGGCGAAGAAGTTTATCGAGCTGGCCGGAGTTCTGCCCGACGAGAAATTTGAAAAGGAGCTGGTGAAGGGAACGCGCAGCTGCGGCGCGGTGCTGCGGCACGTGGCGTACTGGAACCGGTACATCGCGGATTCGCTGAATGGCCGCAAAGCCGATGACAGCGGGAATGAGCTGGCGCGCGAGCAGTTTCCGGATAAGGCCGGCCTGTTACGCGAGCTGAAGAAGAGCAGCCGCGAGATCGCCGGCGGCATGGGCCGTGCGCTGGACGGCGCGTCCATGGAGCTGATCGCCATGGCGCTCGAACACCTGAGCGAGCACTACGGCCAGCTGGTGGTGTATGCGCGGCTCAGCGGCGTGACGCCTCCGGTGTCGCAGGCGTAAGAGCAGACGCCCTGGAGCAGGGAATCAGCTTCAGGGCGTTGCGTGTACCGGGCGAGGGCGCGAGTCCATCCTGATTACGGCTTCTGGATCGCACCCTGCGCGAGCGCCCAGCTCACAAAACCAGGCGGAGCAGCCTTCACGCCGGCGATGTTGGCTCCGCGGATGTTCGCAATGTGATCCCACGCGACTCCGCTGAGGTTTGCGCCGCGCAGGTCTGTATTTTCAAGGTCGACGGAGCTGAGGCGTGAGCCGCGCAGGTCGGCGCCGACGAAATCCGCATCGCTGAGATCGGCGTTCGAGAAATCGACGTTTTCCAGGGTGCTGTTGCGGAAATTGGCGGTTTGCAGATTGGCCCAGCTGAGATCGGCGTCGCTGATGTTGCTGTCGCGCACATCGGCGGCGCTGAAATTGGCCCGCGCGAGGCGCGCGTTCCGCAGCCGCACGCCCTGGAGGAACGCGGAGGAGACATCGACGCCGACCAGGGCAATGTGGTCGGCGTTCAGGGCCTGGAGCGCCTCGATTCGGCCGCCGCTGCCGCCTTTTCCCTGGGCGGTATTGATCACCTGCCAAGCCGCGTCGTGCCGCTGCTGGACGCGCGCGCCGGATTCAGCGAACCAGAAGATGACGCCCACCAGCACGGAAAAGCTCCCCAGGTACTCCAGCACTTCGAGAAAGCTCCAGTGGGCCAGCGCCCAGGCGAGCCATTGCCAGCACCAGTCAAAGGCGACCAGAGGCAGTAACCAGCGCTTGCGGATGCGCGCGCGCGTTTGGGCCCACGAGGGGGGTCGCGGGCGGATGCGTTGTGTCAGCATGCGTCCTCTGCCAGCCATTATGGCGGCGGGGCGCCGGTTCCGGACAGAATTCTCGGGGAATAAGCCATGAGCAGCAGATGCCCGGCCCGCATCCAACAATCGATGAGAGAGAAGGATCGCCTGGATGGGCGCGGCCTGACCCGCCGTGAGCTTTTGAAATACGGAGCGGCGCTGGGAGGCGCGGAGATTGCCGCCTCGCTGCTGGGCGGATGTGGCGTCATCGGGTCAAAAAACCTGCCCACGGCCACGAGCGCGTGCTCCAGCGTCAACGCCATCGACCACATCGTGATCGTGCTGCTGGAGAATCGCTCCTTCGATCACTACTTCGGCACGTATCCGGGCGTACGCGGCTTCAACGACAAGAGCGCAGCGTTTCAGCAGCCGTATCCGGCCAATACGTCCAGTTCGCCAAGCGGCGTGCTGTTGCCGTTTCACCTGGACTCGACCAAACTGAACGCAGCCTGCACGCACGACATCACGCATGACTGGATTCCGCAGCACCAAAGCTGGAACAACGGCGCCATGGATGGATTCATCACGTCACGCCTGGCGATTAACGCGAACGACGCCGTGCTGACGATGGGCTATTACACGCGTGCCGATCTGCCCTTCTACTACGCCCTGGCCGATGCGTTCACGCTTTGCGACAACTACTGCTGCTCGGTCATCGGCCCAACCGATCCCAATCGCATCTACAGCATGGCCGCCTCGATTGATCCCGATGGCAAAAATGGCGGGCCGCTGCTGCAGACGCTGGTAGCGAACCGCTCGTCGTTCTTCGGCAAGCTCACCTATACGACGATGCCGGAACAACTGCAGGCGCGTGGCATCTCGTGGAAGGTCTACACGTCGCCGGACCAGAACATCCTGAACCAGACCTTCTCCGATAACGTGCTGTCGTACTTCAAGAACTTTCAGGATTCGAGTTCGCCGCTGGCGAAGAACGCCTTCGGACCGCAGTTTCCGACGGATTTCTTCGCCGACGCCGGATCCGGCAACCTGCCGCAGGTCTCGTGGGTGATCCCGTCGGTGATTGACTCGGAGCATCCGCCATCGCCGGCGCTCTTTGGGGAACTGACCATCTCGGGCATCGTCCAGGCGCTGATCGCTAATCCGACTGCGTGGGCGAAGACCGCGCTGTTCGTCACCTACGACGAGAACGGCGGCTTCTTCGATCACGTTCCGCCCGTGACGGCGCCTCCCGGTACGCCGGGCGAATACATCACCGCGCCGGCGCTGCCCGATCCCTCCGTTGAGGGGAATATCAGCGGGCCGATCGGGCTGGGCTTCCGTGTGCCGATGCTGGTGATCTCGCCCTTCAGCCGCGGCGGGTTCATCTGCTCCGACGTGTTCGACCACACGTCGCTGCTGCGGTTCCTCGAGACGCGCTTCGGGGCAGAGGTGCCGAATCTTTCCGCGTGGCGAAGGTCGACGGTCGGCGACCTGACCAGCGCATTTAACTTCTCAAAGCCGGATTCCTCCGCGCCGTCGCTGCCGGCAACGGCCCCTGCGCTTTCGTCGGTGATCTCGTCGTGCGAGGCGAATTTGGCGGGGTTCACGCAGTATCCGCTGCCCACGACGCAGACGATGCCGACGCAGGAGGCGGGAACAGCGAAGCGGCCGAAGGCGACCTGTTGAGAGATTCAGCGTTAAGCTGTACTCCGGCATGAACGTGCGCTGGGAGGAGTTCACCGACACAACGGATGCGCCGGTCCGCGGCTATCTGCATCGGCCGGAGCGTGATGGATCCGACGGCCTGGTGCTGACGCATGGGGCAGGGGCGAATGCGCAGTCGCCGCTGCTCACGGCGCTGGCTGAGGCGTTTTGCGCCGCTGGGCTGATGGTGCTGCGCTGCGATCTCCCGTTCCGCCAGGCGCGCCCCCATGGACCTCCGGCGCGGGGCAGCGCCGAGCGGGATCAGGAGGGGCTGCGCGCCGCGGTTGCAGCGATGCGCCGTCAAACAGCGGGCCACGTCTTCCTTGGCGGTCATTCGTATGGAGGCCGCCAGGCGTCCATGCTGGTGGCTGGCGAGCCGGACGTGGCAGAAGCGCTGCTTCTGCTCTCTTATCCGCTGCATCCGCCGCGACACTTCGAGCAGTTGCGCACCGCGCATTTTCCGCAGCTCAATACGCCGGCGTTGTTCATTCATGGGACGCGCGATCCGTTCGGCTCCATGGCAGAGATGGAGGCGGCACTCGCGCTCATCTCCGCACGCACTGAACTGCACTCCGTCGAGGGCGCGGGCCACGAACTGCTCTCCCGGGGAAATCGCGAGTCTCTGCCGGTGACCATCGTTGAGGCGTTCGTGGCGTTCGTGCGGCGGCAGGGCTGAGGCCGGTCGTGATCCTCAGCGCGCCAGCTTGTGCAAACTGAACGAAATGGGCAGGCCGATGAGGAGCATGTGCACGAGCAATCCCTGGATGAGGCCGCGCAGCTGATATGGACCGGCATAGTGGAATGCGCACAGCGGCATAACGATGAAATACATCACGAGGAACACGGAGACGCCGTAATAGAGTCCGCAGACGAACCAGTGGTCGGCGAGAAAGGACAGTTTGCGGCTGGCGAGGCAGTAAATCGTGGCAGCGCTGTAAGCGATAAAGAAGTGCAGGAAGAAGCCGAGAACCCAGGGGAAGATGCTGGGGCTGAAAGCTGCATGGTGTCCGATCAGTCCGGCGGCGACATTGCGCGGCACATTGTGACCGAGGCTGATGAACGCGGAGATTTGGTCAAGGATGCCGGCGATGCCGCCGCCGACGAGGATGGGGCGCAGCAGGTTGGGCCGTTCAAGAGCGAGTGCAGGTGCGGTTGCGGCC
>DASSKX010000489.1:0-2800 GCA_035689925.1 Acidobacteriaceae bacterium | reverse complement strand
CAGCAGCCCGCGCTCCTGCAAATGCCGGATCGCTGTGTCCAGCCGCTTCCTGAAACCCTGCCGGCACACCTCTTCGAAGTAGCTGTCGATCGTGTGCCCCGGCGGCACCGCAAATTCCGGGAACGGATTATCGACCTTGCTGAGCTTCAGGTGGCAGCGCTCCGCGAATTGCATCGTCCGCCGCACTACCTCGGGAGCATGCGCGAACAACCGCTCCATCTCGTCGGCTGTTTTCACATAGAACTGATCCGAGTCAAACTTGAACCGCTTTGGATCGTTGATCGATCCAGCCGTCTGCACGCACAGCAGCACCTCGTGCGCGTGGGCGTCGTCCTCGCACAGATAATGGCTGTCGTTCGTGGCGACGAGCGGGATGCCGAGTTCCTTTTCCAGCCGGAATAAATCCGCGTGAATCTTCTTCTCCAGTTCCAGGCCCTGGTCCTGAATCTCCAGGAAGAAGTTGCCCTTGCCGAAGATCTCCTCGTACTGACCCGCCGTCGTCTTCGCCGCGTCGTACTTCCCGGCCATCAGGTTTTCGCAAAGCTCGCCGGCCAGGCAGCCGGAAAATCCGATCAGCCCCTTCGCGTGCTCGGCCAGATATTTCTTGCTGACGCGCGGCTTCTTGTAGAAGCCATGCAGCGACGCTTCGGACGTGATCCGCACCAGGTTGCGATAACCCTCTTCGTTCTCCGCCAGCACCAGCAAATGGTTGTAGTCGTCGCCCTGCGGATCGGCGCGATGATCGTCTTTCTGGCAGATGTACAGTTCGCACCCGAGAATCGGCTGCACGCCGTGCTTCTTCGCGGCATCGAAGAAGTGCACCGCACCGTAGATATTTCCGTGATCGGTGATCGCAACAGATTTCTGGCCGATGCTCGCTACGCGCTGAACCAGCTTTTCAACGTCGCACGCACCGTCCAGCAGGGAGTAGTCGGTGTGCAGGTGCAGGTGAGTAAATTCCGCCATGGGGTCCTGCTTCTATTTTAGGTCGCCACGCAAGCGCCGACCCCACCCCAAAACTCCCGTGCAATGAGGAAAATGCGGTACGAATCTGCCTCGGCCCCGCGCTCTGTGCCCTGTGCGCTGCCTTTATCGCGGCATATCCCGGTGCGCCGTCTTCACGCGGTATCCGTGCCGCTCCAGCCGCTTCGCAATCTCCTCCGCGATCATCACCGACCGGTGTTGCCCACCGGTGCAGCCAAACGCCAGCGTCAGGTAGCTCTTGCCCTCGCGAATGTAGTGGGGCAGCAGAAACAGCAACAGGTCTGTCACGCGGTCCAGGAATTCCCGCGTCTGCGGAAAACTGACAATATAGTTTTCCACCTTCGCATCCTTGCCGGTCAGGTTGCGGAACTCCGGCACAAAATGCGGATTCGGCAGGAAGCGCACGTCAAACACCAGATCAGCATCGAGCGGCACACCGCGCTTGTAGCCAAAGCTCACCGACGAGATGATGACGCTCTTGCCCTCGCTCTCGCGCATGAACTTGCTCTGTACATAGGCGCGCAATTCATGCACGTTGAACTTCGTCGTATCGATCACGAAATCCGCGACCTGCCGGATCGGCTCGAGCAGCCGCCGCTCCTGCTGAATCGCCTGCGCCACCCGCTCCTGTCGGCCGAGAGGATGTGGCCTGCGCGTTTCGGAAAAACGCGCCAGCAGCGCCGGATTCGACGCTTCCAGATAGACCACCGTGGTGGTCAGCTTGCGGCGGATCTCCCGAAGCATCGCCGGAAATCGCTCCAGACCCTGGCCTTCCCGGATATCGACCACCAGGGCCGCCCGCCGAATGTCCCGCGAGTGCGCCACCAACTCAGCGAACGGCGGCATCAGTTCGACGGGCATGTTATCGACGGCGTAAAACCCGAGGTCCTCAAACGCCTTCAGCGCCGAAGCCTTCCCTGAACCGGAAAGGCCCGTCAGAATCACCAGATCGCGCGGATGGGTCTCTGCGCGTGCACCGTTGCGCTTCGCAGACGTCGATTTTCGCGCACCGGTTTTCCGCGCGGGGGACATGCGCCCATCGTAGCATCCAGGGCGCACAATCCTCTCCAGTATGGCGCGTTTTCCGGCATCACCAACGAGTCATTACGACAGTGCTTGCAGCAGCGCCTCTGCAACGCGGCCCATCTGCTCCTCCGTGATCCGGTTGAAGAACGGAAGAGCCAGCGTCCGCGCACCCACCCGTTCCGTCACCGGCAAACCACCTGGACCGATGACGAATTCTGGAGAGTCCCCGCTCTGTCGTCTCTGTGTTGTCTGTGGTGAGTACGCCGGCTGCCGATGAATCGGCAGAAAATACTGCCCCGTCGCAATCCCCTTCTCCCTCATCCGCCCTGCCACGCGGTCCCGCTCCGCCACTTGCACCACGAAAACAAACCAGCTCAGCCGCACCCCAGGCACATCCACCGCCGGCAAACGCAGCGCCGCATTCCCCTGCAGCAATGCGCCGTACCGTCGGGCCACCGCTTCCCGCCGCGCCAGAATCTTCTCAACCCGCCGCAACTGGACGATGCCCAGCGCGCACTGCATCTCCGACAGCCGGTAGTTGTACCCCACCTCGGCATGTTCGAGCCAGGCGTCGCCGGTCCGGCCGTGATTCCGCAGCGCCCGCACACGTCGCGCGACGGCCGCATCCTGCGTCACCACCATCCCGCCTTCGCCGGTCGTGATCTGCTTGTTGGGATAAAACGCAAACACCGCGACGTCGCCGAACGTCCCCACGCGCTGCCCGCCAACTTCCGCCCCCAGCGCCTCGCACGCATCCTCGATAAGACAGAGCCGGTGCCGCCGCGCAATC
>DASSKX010000488.1:0-2230 GCA_035689925.1 Acidobacteriaceae bacterium | reverse complement strand
CGGGAGGGATTGCGGAGAGCGAATACGTTTCGCTGCCGGCACGGTTCAATCCCAGCCGTTTCGATCCCGACGCATGGATCGACCTGGCGCGCACGGCGGGTCAGCAATACATGGTGTTCACGACGAAGCACCACGATGGCTTCTGCATGTTCGATTCTTCCTACACGGATTACAAGATCACGAAGACTCCTTACGGGAAGGACATCGTGGGGCAACTGGCAAAGGCCTGCCAGGCGCGCGGCATGCGGCTGGGTTTTTACTATTCGCCACCGGACATGCACCATCCTGACTTTCGCGATACGTCGAAGCCGGTGAGTGCAACGTGGCATGGCAATCCGGAGCGGCCGGAATGGCCAGGATACCTGGAGTACATGCAACTGCAGCTGACTGAGCTTCTGACGCGCTACGGTCCGGTGGCGCTGATCTGGTTCGACGGGCTGGATCACCAGGAAAAATACGACGGCCGGCGTTTCGTGAATCTGATTCATCGGTTACAGCCGGGGACGCTGGTCAACGATCGGATCGGAGTGCCGGGGGACTTTGTCACTCCGGAACAGTTCATTCCAGGCGCGATTCCCATCAAGCAGGCGCACTTCTCGGCCGTTGACCGGAACGTGAACAAGGAGCTGAAGCCGGGCGTGCCGAACCCTCAGGATTTCCAGCTTTGGGAGACCTGTATGACGATCAACGATACCTGGGCCTATAACAGGAACGACCATCACTATAAGTCGGCGCAAGAGCTGATTCGTGCGCTGGTGGAGGTGGCGAGCCGCGGGGGAAATTTCCTGCTGAATGTGGGACCGCAGCCGGATGGAGTCATCCAACCGGAGTTCCGCGAGCGGCTGCAGTCCATTGGGGAGTGGCTGGCCGTGAACGGCGATTCCATCTATGGGACCACGTACGGTCCGGTGCAGGGAGTGGACGGCATTCGAACGACGGCGAAACGCGACACGGTTTTTGTGCATGTGTTCGACTGGAAGGCCGGTGGATTCCAGCTTGCCGGCCTGAACCGGCGCGTGGCATCAGCACATCTGCTGGCAACCGGGGAGACATTGAAAATCCAGCAGCAGGGCTCAGGCGTGGAGTTGACACTGCCGGCCCAGGCTCCCGACGCGAACGCGAGCGTCATTGCGCTGCGGACGATGTGAGGAGGCGGGATTTGCCGGCTCAAGTACTGAGCTGGTCACCCGCCTGAACGAGCACCACGAGAGCGAACGGAAGAGAGGGTTAACGACGCCCCTGCGGATTTCGTCAGAGGCTAATTGCGCGGCACTGCTGGTTTCCGCATGCCCATCACCCGTTTGCAGGGAAACAGGAAGGTGAGCCAGGTTCAGACGACTGCGAAGGACGAGAAGAAGAGGGTATCGCTGATTTTGTGGTCGTGGGGGATGGCGGTGAGGGTGGCGAGGTAGTCTCCGGGATCGACGGAGCGGCCGGCGTGGTCGCGGAGTTGCCAGGGGATGGGGTTGTCGCCGGGGGCGAGCTGGCGGAAGTCGCGGTCGTAGACGGGGAGGCGGCGGCGGTCGTGGTCGCGCCAGATCTCGAGGTGGAGATCGCAGACGGTGTCGACGTGGACGACGAAGTGGCCGGGCTGTCCGCGAGGCGCGGGATCGCGCACGAAGGCGGCCTGCGCGGCGATTTCGCTGAGGCGCTTTTTGTCGGGAGCCGTGCTGACGGGACGAAACTCGGCGGTGTTGGGGCGCAGGACTCCGGCGAGATGGACGCGCTCGGAGCCGGTGGGCCGCACGGTGGCTCCGACGCTGAGCAGACGTTCGCCGGCGGCCGCGACCTTCCAGTCCAGCACGGGCGCGGCTTCGCGCGTGCCGAGATGCACTTCGTCGCCTTTGGCGAGGACGCGGTCGTGAAACAGGTCCAGCTCGATGCGGAGGACGCAGTCGGCGTTGACGAAGGCGGCGCAGGTGTAGTCGCCGGCAACGTTGACTTTGGCCGGAGGGAACTCGAGGAAGTACGGCTGCGGCTGCTCCTGTGCGCCGGCGATGCGGCTGAGGGCGACGCCTGCGCCAAGCATGATGAACTGCCGTCGATTCGACTGCATGCGTCACCCCTTCGGAATGTAGTGTTCGAGGATGATGCCGAAGGCATGATCCACGAGGCGGAAGACGATTGCGGCGAGGATGGCGAGGCCGATGATCCAGAGGGTGCGGTCACTGACTTTTTCGCCGAGGATCTCATCGAGGATGGTGGGCATGAGCTGGTTCTGCTGCTGGAG
>DASSKX010000487.1:0-2850 GCA_035689925.1 Acidobacteriaceae bacterium | reverse complement strand
GGTGGATACTGCCCGACCCGGTGTGCGCTTTCACGTCATTCGCGGCATGCAGTTCGCCACGAATCTCCCCGGAACCGGTGCCCAAATCCACCATGCCCGTCGCTCCGCTCGCGTCGATGGAGCCCGAGCCGGTATTCGCCTTCACCGGGCCGCCCGTGTCCCTCAGTTGCAGATCGCCCGATCCCGAACTGGCCTCAAGCTGCGTCCCGCGCGGCATCGTGATGTCGTAATCGATCGAAACGTTATGGATCCAGTCCGCGTGTTTCCCGATCGCGATGATGTTCCCCGTCTGCTCAATCGGTGGGCGGTCCACCACGGCACGAACGCGCTCCTCGGGTGAGCCGCCGAATCCCCAGTTGTTCGCATGCACGTGTCCGACAATATGCACTTCGTTGGCCGAGCCCGGCGATACGTGGATGTGCCCCGAGCCGGTGGCCACGCTGAGCATCACCTGACCATTGACGTGAAGAGTCTTGTCGAATGTGCCATCAGCAGCGCGCGCCGCCATCGGCGCCAGCGCTACGGCCGCGGCCAGAACATAAGCAGATGAACGCAACATCGTGGGTCCTCCTTGCGTTGCGGAACCATACTACGCGTGCCGCTTACTGCTGCAGCACAACCGTGTCGCCCTCTTTCAATCCGGCCAAAATCTCCGTGCGGCTGCCGTTGGAAATGCCCGCCGTCACAGGAATCTTCTTCTGCCCGTCTTTTGCATTCGGATCGGGCACGAAGACGAACGCGTTCTTGTTGTTGTCCCAGGTCATGGACTGCTCGGGCACGCTGAGCGCGTTGTGGTGTTCGGTCACCAGGATCTCAGCGTTCGCCGTCATATTGGCCTTCAGCTCGCCGCCGGGATTATCGATCGAGACCCGTACCTCGAAGGTCGTGACGTTGTCCTTCTCCACGCCGAGCGGGGCGATCTTCGTCACTTTCCCGTTGAACGTCTTAGCCGGGAACGACTCCACGTGGATCCGCGCCGGCTGTCCCAGATACACGCTGCCGATATCGGCTTCGTCCACCTTGCCGTCGACGTACACCTGATGAATATCCCCGATGGTCATCACCAGGGTTGCAGTGGAGCCGAGCACCAGAATCGAGCTGACGGCGTCGCCCACCTCCACGTCGCGTGAAAGGACCATGCCGTCGATGGGCGCCACCAGCGTCGTATAGCTGAGCTGCTCGTTCAGTTGCTCCAGATTGGCTCTGGACTGCTGCACCTGCGCTTCGGCCTGCTCCAGCTTGGCTTCATCGACGCCAATCTGCGCAACGGCGCCGTCGCGCTTATTTCTGGCTGCCAGATAATCCCGTTCGGCATTGTCGAGCGTCTGCTGCGAAACGATCCCGTCCTTCAGCATCTTCAGGTTGCGCTGCCAGGTCTCCTCGTACATCGGCAGATCGGGTGCAGCTGCGTTCACCTTGTCCTGCTCAATATTGGCTTTGGCAGTGGTTACGTTGGCTTCTGCTCCCGCCAGTTGCGCGCGTTGCACTGCCACCTGCGCCAGAATCTCTTCCTGATCGAGCTGCGCCAGCAACTGCCCTTTGTGGACCGTCTGATTGATATCCACATAGAGCTTCTCGACGATGCCGCTGGCCTTCGACTTCACTTCAACTTTCGTGATGGGCTGAATCGGCCCGGTTGCCACCACGGATTTCGCAATGTCGCCGCGGGTGGCCTTTGCCAGCCGGGCTGCCGGGATCTTCGGGTCCTTCGCGTGGACGACCGCCGCTCCAATCCCGCAGCAAATCAGGACGGCCGCAACAATGCTGCCAATGATCCACCAGCGGCGCCTGCGCCTCGATTGCGTCTGGTTCACGGCAAACTCCTCCCGGAGCCTCGCAGTTCTCCTACGCAGACGCGCGCGCGAAAGTTCCCGCAGTCTTTTTGATGGGCTGCTGTGCGGCGAACCCGACAGGCTCACCCGTGAGACGGTTGACTGAGGCTGGCGGAGAGCAATTTCAGGATCGCCGGAATCCGGCAAATACGCCCGTGCGGCCCGGCGGAGTCGCACTGACGCCGAAACGGTCGCTCATCTCTTTGTAGAGAAAGCCGCGCCCCGGCCGGTATGGCTGCACCCATTCGCCGTCGATGACGAACTGCGGTATGGCGTACTTGCCCGTGTGCGCGAAGACCTCCTCGGCCGCTTCAGGGTTCTCCTCGATATCAATTTCGGTGTAGGGGATCTCGTGCGAATCCAAAAAGCGCTTCGCCTCGCGGCAATCGCGACACCAGGATGCGGAATAAACCAGCAGATTCACGATTCTCATCGTAGCCCAGGGCTCTGCAGTCCCTGGTGATGGGAGTCACACCAGCGAATCGGAGGTTGCCAGGCGCAGCCCCCTCCGACTCTACTCAATTCAGCGTAAACACCACCCGAATCGTCGTTTCCACCTCCACCGGAACGCCGTTCAGCAGAAACGGCTTGTACCGTGCTGCCGCGACTGCCTCCTCAGCAGCATGCACCAGCAGCGCCGGTCCGCTCACCACCCGCACATTTTCAATTCGCCCGGTTGTCGAAATAGTCGCCTCCATCACGACGGTTCCCTGAGTATGAGTCTCCCGCGCAATGATCGATACACAGGCCGAATCGGCGCGATCAACTGTCCGGCTGCCACTCCTGCCGAAATATGCGGCCTCGTCGCCGGTCTGGGCTCGACCCGCGGTGCAAAGGGCGGCCCCAACCCCGGCAGGATCGGCCCACTGGCGCCAGCTGCGCCGGACTCTGCGCCGATCACCAGCGATGGTGGCAGCTCGTTCACAATCGGCGGCATGATCGTGGGAATTCTTGAACGCGCCATCAGCGTTCTCATCAGCATCTCCGGATGAGCCAACACGGTATTCGATGTACCTTG
>DASSKX010000486.1:0-9085 GCA_035689925.1 Acidobacteriaceae bacterium | reverse complement strand
TGGTCGCCGTGGAAGCCATGGACGCGGCTCGGCGCCACGGAACGATTGTCTCCTACGACCTGAACTACCGCGAATCCCTCTGGAAGAGCATCGGCGGGAAAGCCAAAGCGCAGGAGGTGAATCGGGAACTCGTGCGCAAAGTGGACCTGCTGCTCGGCAATGAAGAGGATTTTTCCGCGATGCTCGGCATTTCGCTGCAGGGCGTCGGCGAGGATTTCGGCGAGTTACCGGTCGCCAGCTACGAGCAAATGCTGAAGGACGTTGCGGCCGCGTATCCGAATCTCAAGATGATCGCGACCACGCTGCGCACGGCGCACACAGCGACCCGAAATGCCTGGGGAGCGATGGCTCTGGCGAATGCCGGCAAGGGCGACGAAATCATCCTGGTCCCGCAGCGCGACGTCGAGATCCTGGACCGCGTCGGCGGCGGCGACTCGTTTGCCTCGGGACTGATCTACGGCATCCTGGCGGGAAAACCGCTGGAGTGGGCCGTGCAATGCGGCGTCGCTCACGGCGCGCTCGCCATGACGACGGCTGGCGATACCAGCATGGTGACGCTGCCCGAAGTCGAGCGCGTCATGAAGGGCGGCTCGGCGCGGATTGCCAGATAGCAGATGGCTGTGAGGTGAAGTTGATGACAACGAAGGAACGCATCGAGCAACTGGGAATCGTGCCCGTGCTGCGCGCGCGGTCCGCGGATGAGGGACGCGCGCTCGTGGAGGCGCTGGTCGCCGGCGGCATCACGGCGATGGAAGTGACAATGACGGTCCCCGGCGCGGTGGACCTGCTGCGCACGCTGAAGAAGGAATATGGCGACCGGCTGCTGCTGGGCTCGGGCACGGTGACTACGGCCGAGCAGGCGGTGGCGACCATCGAGGCCGGCGCGGAATTCGTCGTCAGCCCCAGCTTCCATGCCGACGTGGTCGAAGTCACGAAAGACAGGGGGAAGGTTTCGATTCCCGGATCGCTGACCCCGACCGAAGTGATCACCGCCTGGCGCGCCGGCGCAGATTACGTGAAGATCTTTCCCTGCTCCGCTATGGGCGGCGCCAGCTACCTGAAGGCACTGCTGGCTCCGTTTCCGGAGCTGCAGCTGATTCCAACCGGCGGTGTCACGCTGCAAACCGCCGCGGATTTCCTGAAGGCTGGCGCTCGGGCACTGGGCGTCGGCACTGACCTCGTCAACCCAAAAGCGATTGCTGAAGGAAGGCCGGAGACCGTTACGCAGACGGCGCGCGCCTATGTGGACATCGTGCAGAAATTCAGAGCGGCGGCCACCAGCGCGGCGTGACCCAAGTCAGCACAACACACCGCATCCCGGAGCGGACTTACCCAGCGCAGGCGCCGGTTCGGGTACCTTAGCCAGACTGTCGACCGGAACCGCCGGTGTCATGCCGTGACGGGGCGTGCCACAAACGGAGCACGCTTCAGCTTTCAGAGTGATCTCGGAACCACAGCATTCACAAAACGCGGCCATCTTCCCTCTCCTGTTGACTTGTTCATTCGATGAGCGGCACGACAGGAAAGATTCTGATGGCACGACTCTCCCGGCGAGCGGCATCGCCTGCACCCCACCGATACAATGCTGCCCATGACCACAAAGGTGGCTAAGAAGCCGGCGAAGAAAACGGCAACATCCCCCATGAGGCGGACGAAACCTGTCACGAAAGCGGCCTCCAAAGCCCAGAAACCCTCGGCGAAAAAGTCGAGCCCGAAGAAGGCAGCGGGCCTGGAACTACAGCCCGCGCGCATCGAGGAATTGCTCCGTCGCCTCGCGTCGGCCTATCCCAATGCCGAGTGCGCGCTGCATCATCGGAACGCATGGGAGTTGCTGATTGCGACGATCCTCTCTGCACAGTGCACCGATGCACGCGTCAACATGGTCACGCCGGAGCTGTTTCGAAAATTCCCGACCCCGCAGGCGTTCGCACAGGCTGCTCTGCCCGCCATCGAGGAGGAGATCCGCTCCACCGGCTTTTATCACAACAAAGCGAAGTCCATTTCCGGTGCGGCGAAGACAGTGGTCAGCGATTTCGGCGGAAGGGTTCCGCAAACCATGCAGGAGTTGCTAACGCTGCCCGGCGTCGCGCGCAAAACCGGGAACGTCGTCCTTGGCGTGGCGTTCGGCAAAGCCGAGGGCGTGGTGGTGGACACGCATGTTTTGCGGCTCTCGCACCGCCTGGGCCTGACGCGCGCCGAGGACCCGAAGCGCGTCGAGGAAGACCTGATGCGTATCATCCCGAAGGATCGGTGGATCGCCTTCTCGCACGAAATGATCCACCATGGCCGGCAGATTTGCGTCGCCCGGAAGCCGAAGTGCATCGATTGCCCGCTGGAAACCATTTGCAACGCGGCAGATAAGACCTGGAGCAGTCATTAAGCCGCACCCAGCCCAACGCAGCCGCCAACACCCGTATGCGACAAGTATTGCCATCGTCGCCAGAAAGTTACGTGGATTCCCTCTAGGCGCATCTAAGTTTCCCTGGAGGGAATAAGGATGAAACGTGTTCTTTCAGCCGTTTGCTGTGTCGCATTGTGCTCGCTTCCAGCTGTGGCCCAGAAAGCCGCCACCGCGAAGGCCGGCGCTGCCATGAGCGACCAGCAGTTCGTCGACTTCGCTGGGCAGACGGACATGGTCGAAGCCAATCTTGGGCAGCTGGCTCAAAACACCGCCGCGTCCCAGGACGTGAAAGACCTTGCCCAGACGATCGTGACGGATCACAACCAGGACTACGGTCAGCTCATGACCGCGGCCAAGGGGGCGAATCTGAACGTGCCGACCGCAATCGACGCGCAGCACAACAAGGCCATGATCGATCCGTTTCAAAAGCTGAAGGGCGCTGCCTTCGATCGCAAGTACGTCCAGGAAATGATTGCCGGCCACGAGAAGGCGATCGCAGTCTACAAGAAAGAAGCCAATGACGCGCAGAACGACGCGCTGAAGAGCTACGCACAGACGGCGCTGCCGGTCCTGCAGAAGCATCTTGACGCTGCAAAGAGTGCTCTGAAGAGCGGCGGCAAGAAGGCTCCTGCAACGACCTAGCTCGCGCACGTCGCGTGTTTCTATCGTCTTTCGTCTCTGCTCCCAGTCGACGGGAGCGATCCGTACCCCTGTCGCTTCAGCAGGAGCGACGGGGGTGCATCGTCAGACGTGGATGACCACCTTGCCGCGAGCGTGTCCCTGCTCAAGGTACCGGATCGCCTCGGCGGTTTCGTTCAATGGCCAGGCCTGGTCGATGACCGGAACAACATGGCCCGACTCCATCAGCTCTCCAATCAGCTTCAGGTCCTCGACTCGCCGTTTTGCCATGAAGAACGTCGTCCTCTGGCTGACAAACCACGGCAGGACGCGCATCATCAGAAGGCCCAGCAGGAGCCTAAACATCCCCTTGGGCGCTCCGGCTGCGACGTAAATGCCTTTCGGCGTAAGCAAACGCACGCAGGCGCGCACGGAGCGGTTGGCAATCAGGTCGAGGATGACGTCGTAGCGCTCCGTGGAGCGGGTGAAATCCTCCTGCGTGTAGTCAACGACGTGGCTGGCGCCCAGCGAGCGGACCAGATCGAGATTGCGCGTGCTGCAGACGGCGGTCACCTGTGCTCCAAGCCAGCGGGCGATCTGGACGGCGAAGGTCCCCACGCCCCCGGCTGCTCCAACGATCAGCACCTTCTGACCGGGCCGAACCCCACCGTGATCTCGTAAACCCTGCAACGCCGTGAACGCTGCGACCGGAACAGCGGCGGCCTGATCAAAGGTGATGTTGGCCGGCTTGAGCGCCAGTTCCGATTCCGAGGTGCAGGCGTACTCGGCGCAGGATCCTTTGCAGGTGCCGAAGACGGCATCGCCGGCTTTGAAGCGGGTCACGCGCGTGCCCGTCGCTTCGACGATCCCGGCGACGTCCACTCCGGGGCGCGAGACCTTTTCGTGGGCGAAAGCTCGCACGATCGTGGTGAACCAGAGGGGCGCCCGCATCAGCCGCCAGTCCAGCGGATTCAGACCAGCGGCGAGAACCCGAATGAGCACCTGATCATCGAGCGGTACGGGATTGGGAATCTCCTCGAGTTGCAAAACTTCGGGAGGGCCATGGCGGTGGTAGACAATCGCCTTCATTCGATTTGCCTCGTAATGCATGCAGCATAGTCCGTCGGCCAGCAAATTCGGTGCCGTCCATCACCGGGCGCGGGCCGGGTTTCACCACATTGAAAAGTCATGCCCTGCTCAGACGCGGGCGGTGTTTCAAACACCTTTCGGAGCAGGACGCATCTTCAGAAGAGAAGCCCGGGAATTGAGGAGTACTGGATGAGCGAAGCGAATGGAAAACATATGATGCGTGGCGTGGTGGCCGGTATGGGAGCGGGACTGGTCGCCTCGTGGCTGATGAATGTCTTTATGGCGGGCCCCGGACAGAAGCTGAAAGAGGCTGTCCAAACCGAAGACGAGAAGGCCAAAGAGCAGCGGCAGCAACAGCAGCAGGAGCAGAGCGGCGAGCCGAAAGAGGACGCCACGATGAAAGCCGCCGACGCCATCGTATCGACTGTCAGCGGCGGGCAGCATCTCTCGATGGAAGGCAAGCAGAAGGGCGGACCGGTTGTGCACTATGCCTTTGGCGCTCTCATGGGCGGCCTGTATGGTGGACTCGCTGAGTACTCGTGCGCGGTGCGGACGGGCTTCGGCCTGGGATTCGGCGCGGCGCTCTTCGCGGGGGCGGACCTGGTCGCCGTTCCGGCCTTCAGGCTGTCACCGCCGCTGAGTGAGTCGTCACCTTCCTCCCTCGCGAACCCTTTCGCCGCACACCTGGTCTACGGCACGACCACGGAAGCGCTCCGTCGGGCGTTCCGGGCGATGTTGTGACAGCAGAAAGAGATCGGCGACCGGGGATCGGCGGTCGGCGGCGGGGCCGCTTGCCATGCGACATATAATCAGCTTGTCGTGCAGGCTTTTCGTCGATTTCGCCCCCTGATTGCCCTTCTTTGTTTCGCTGCCGTGGCCTGCGCGCAGGAACCGGCCGACGCCAAGCCTGCCGAACCGTCGCAGGTCCACGGCCGTCTGCTGCTGGTGCTCCCGTTTGAGAACAGGAGCGGTGTCGGCAGTCTCGACTGGATCAGCGAAGGCTTTCCCGACGTCCTGAACCGCAGGCTCAACTCCGCAGGTTTCCTGACCATCAGCCGGGGTGACCGGCTCTATGCCTTCGACCACCTGGGTTTACCCCTGAACCTGCAGCCCTCCCGGGCGACTGCGATCCGCATCGCCCAGACGCTCGACGCCGATTACGTGATCTTCGGCAGCTATGCGCTGGCCAACAATGCCATCACAGCCGACGCGCAGATTCTGGACGTGTCAGGGCTGAAGCTCGGCGAGGCGGTCCAGCAGCAGGGCGACGTCGATCATCTGCTCAACCTGCTGAACAGCCTCGCATGGCGTGTGAGCCGTCAACTCGACCCAACCTACGCCGTCGAGGAACAGACCTTCCTGGCCGCCGACCGCCACCTGCACGAGGATGCCTTCCAGGCGTACATCCAGGGCCTGGTGGCCGAGTCGCCGGCGCAGCAGATTCAGCATCTGCGCGACGCGGTGCGGCTCGATCCCGCGTTTCCGCCGGCGTGGCTGGCGCTGGGGCGGGCCTACTTTACCGATCAGGAGTACCAGCAGGCAGCGACCATGCTGGGGAGACTGCCAAAAAACGACCCCAGTGCCCTCCAGGCCGATTTCTATCGGGGACTGGCGTTCTTCTACACCGGCAACTACCGCGAAGCTGAAGATGCCTTCGCATTCGTCAGCACACGCCTTCCTTTGCCCGAGGTCGTGAACAACCAGGGCGTCGCGGCAAGCCGCCGGGGCAAAGATGGCGCTGCGCTCTTTCAGCAGGCGATTGCCTCGGACCCGCGCGACCCGGATTACCACTTCAACCTCGCGGTAGCGCTGGCGCACCGCAAAGACGCCGCAGGAGCCCTGAAAGAGCTGCAGGAGACCCTGAAACTCCGTCCGCAGGACAACGAAGCGCAGCAGTTTGAGGCGCAGCTCCAGGATCCCGCGGCCCAGAAGCCGAATCCCGATCCCGGACATGCCATCGGCGACGCCCAGGGGCCGCTGGAGCGCATCAAGCGCGGCTACAGCGAAGCCGGCTTCCGCCAGGCTGCCTTCGAACTGGAGCAGGTCCAGCAGGCGCGCCTCACCTCAATGCCGGCGCAGGAGCGTTCGGCAGCGCTGGTGCGCGAAGGAGACCAGTTCTTCCAGCGGGGCCTGGTTCTGGAGGCCGAGCGAGAATATCGTGATGCGTTGTCCGCCGACGGCTCGTCGGCTTTGGCGCACGCGGGTCTGGCGGCAGTCCGCGAACGCGATGGTGATCTGGACGCCGCGCGCAGGGAAGCGCAAACTTCCATCCAGCTAAAGCCAAATGTGCCTGCCTATCTGGTGCTGGCGCGTCTGGATATGCAGGCGAACCAGCTCGGCGCGGCGGCCGGCGACGTCGGCAATGCGCTACAGGTCGATCCGGCCAACCCCAACGCGAAGGGCATGAAGCTGGCGCTGGAACGGAAAGGACAGCCGTAGAAGCATCAGGGCGATAGCCATGAAGAATCCAGGGCTCACGGCGCAGTCTACCGAGCACAGAAGCAGCGGCGGCCTTCTATGGCCTGCAGCGCTCCTGATTATCGGCTGCATTGTGGCGCTGTTCCCGGTCGCGGCACGCGCCCAGGCCAGCAAAGTTGTCGTCATCCACCTCGACGACACGATTCAGCCCATCAGTGCGGACTACCTGAAACGCGGTCTCGACCGCGCCGCAGACATGCACGCTCAGGCCGTTCTCGTGGAGATGAACACCCCCGGCGGTCTGCTCGAGTCCATGCGCGAGATGGTCAAGGACATCCTCGCCTCGCCCACGCCGGTCATCGTGTACGTAGGCCCATCCGGCAGCCGCGCAGGATCAGCTGGGTTCTTCATCATGGAGTCGGCGGACCTCGCCGCGATGGCTCCCGGAACCGAAGCTGGCGCCGCGCACCCGGTCATCGAAATGGGCCAGGTAAGCGACACGATGAAGCAGAAGATCCTGAACGACGCGCTGGCGTTTCTGCGGTCCTACGTGTCGATCCGCGATCGCAATGTGAACGCGGCGCAGGCCGCCGTCACCGACTCGAAGTCCTACACAGCGAATGAAGCTCAGGAACTGAAGCTCATCGACCTGATCGCGCCCAGCGACCGCGCGCTGCTCGACGCCATCGACGGCCGCATCGTCAAGCGCTTCAACGGCACGAGCCAGGCTCTGCACACGCGCAACGCGGAAATGGTGACCGTGGAGGAGAACCTGCGCGAGCGCGTCATGGATCGCCTGATGGACCCGAACCTGGCCGTCCTGATCCTGCTGGCCGGGGCTCTGCTGATCTATCTGGAGTTCCACATCCCCGGCACGATTGTTCCCGGAGCCGTCGGCACCATGATGGTCCTGCTGGCGCTCTTCTCGCTCAATCTGCTGCCCGTGCGCTACACCTCCCTGGGGCTGATTCTGTGCGCCCTGGTGCTCATGGTGCTCGAAGCCAAGTTCCCCAGCCATGGCGTGCTGGCGCTGTCCGGGACGGCAGCCCTGGTCCTTGGCCTGATGACGCTGGTCGCGGGCCCCATACCGGAGATGCGCGTCCAATGGGCCACAGCACTCTCCGCCGGACTGGCCTTTGGCCTCATCACGACGTTCCTGGTGCGCATCGCCTGGCGGGCGCGACGGAACAAAATCATGATCGGGCCGGAGGCGCTGGTGGGGGCTGTCGGCGTGTCGCAACAGGCGCTCGCACCCCAAGGGCAGGTGCTGGTGCATGGCGAACTTTGGCTTGCTGAATCCACCACGCCGATCCCCGCCGGTGAAACCGTGAAAGTACGCGCGGTGGACGGGCTAAAGCTGTTGGTCGATCCGGTACAACAGCACGTTTCCGCCTGATTTTCAGCAGGTTACGCCGAGTTTACTGCGATACAATCGCAGCCGGGCGCAAGGGGCCCACACTCCATGGATTACAACGTTCCCGTTCTTGTTTTCATCGCCATCCTTGTCCTCTACCTCCTGAACTGCATCAAAATTCTCCGCGAGTACGAACGAGGCGTGATCTTTCGCCTCGGCCGTGCTTTGCCCGTTCCCAAGGGCCCCGGGATCATCTTTGTTTTCAGGCCCTTCGACCAAATGGTTCGTGTGTCGCTGCGGCAGGAAGTGATGGAAGTGCCACCCCAGGATGTGATCACGAAGGACAACGTTACGATCAAAGTGAACGCCGTGATCACGATGCGCGTCATGGATCCGGCGAGGGCGGTGATTGAAGTTTCGAATTATGTGTACCAGACCTCACAATTCGCGCAAACCACGCTGCGCAGCGTCCTCGGGGAAGTGGAACTCGATGGGCTGCTCTCCCATCGCGACGCGCTCAACCAGCGGATCCAGACCATCATCGATCTGCGGACCGAGCCCTGGGGCGTGAAGGTGGTGAGCGTGGAAGTGAAGCAGGTGGACCTGCCGGAAACCATGCTGCGCGCGATGGCCAAACAGGCCGAGGCGGAGCGCGAAAAACGGTCGAAGATCATCAATGCCGAAGGCGAATTCGCCGCCGCGCAGCGGCTCGTGGAAGCCGCGGATTTGCTGGCGGCTCAGCCGTTTACGCTGCAACTGAAATATCTCCAAACTCTGATCGATATCGGAGTGGAAAAGAACACGACAATTGTCTTCCCTCTGCCGATGGAGCTGGTCTCGTTGCTGGGCAACGCACTGCCCCAAAAGCAGAACCCGCCGGAACAGAAGTAGCCGCGCCGGGTTTAGAAGGAAAGCAGGAGACGTATGGGACTGATCACCGAAGACAGCAAACCAGGAAGGGCCACAGAAGAGGAAGGGGGACTCGGAAGGGCGACCCGGCGCGATCGCATCGACGACGACGCTCCCCCGTACTCATCGGAAATCACGCTTGGCATGCGCTCCATGCTGGGAATTTTTTTCGGCCTGGTGCTGGTCTGCGGCGTCTTCTTTGGCCTCGGTTACTCCGTAGGACGGAATGGCGGCCTGCGCCCCGCAGCGGACGACACCGCGTCCACTGTGGCGACCGACACCTCGCTGAAGAAGCC